>NZ_JAHFRY010000233.1 GCF_023266035.1 Nevskia sp. | reverse complement strand
ATAGGCCGGGATTTCGATGACGACGTAGAACTCGTTCGGGGCCTTTTCGCCCGGACCCAGTGCTTCAAAACCCATGATTGATGTATTTCCGTTGGCAGGATGGAAAGAGGGCGCGCTCAGGCGCCGTACTGCAAGGTGAAGCGTTTGGTGAACTCCGCGAGCTGATCGAGCGGCAGATCGTTGATGCCTGCAGCAGCCGCACGGCCACCGCCGGTGGCGAACTGTCGGCACAACTCGTCCGCGCCTTTCTTGCGGTTCAGCGGTGCCCGCACGCTGACCAGATAGCTGCCGTTCGACTTCTCGGTCAGCACCGCGTGGGCACGATCGGGATGCAGATTGGTCAGGTCGTTGCTATAGACGCCGCTGACGCGACGCGCCCAGGGCTCGTCGGGCAACACGAACAGCGCGGCACGATCGCTCGATGCCGGCAGCGGTTTCGTCGATGCGGCGAGGCCCATGTCGGTGGCATAACCATCGGCGAGCTTCTGGAAATGCTCGTGGCCATCGGCGATGAATCCAAATGGCGAGGCGTGCACGCTGACCAGACGGAACAAGGTCTCTGGCGTGAAGTGCAGATCCTCGATGCGCTCGCCGTAGCCGTTGTAGTTCATGTAAGTGCCGAGGTCTTCGAGCTGACGGACCTGCGACTCGCTGATTCCAAGAGGCTGTGCCATGCGCTCGGCACTGGCCTTGAGGTTGTCGCCAAAGGCGCCGACCACGGCCCAGGCCAGATGTCGATTGTTCAGATGGCCGTTGACCAGCAGGCTGGTGCAGACATCCGGTGCCTCGTTGATGAGAGCAGTCAGGTGCTCGTTCTGCGGGATCTCGCCAGCGTAGTGATGGTCGACATACAAGACCTCGGCACCGGCGGCGAGCGCGCGCTTGAGCGCGTCGCGGTTTTTGTCGAGCGATACGTCGAGCACGGTGATCCGGTCACCGGGTCTGGCGTCGACCTGCTCCAGCAGCTCGATGTCGCGCTTCACGCCGGTAATCAGTCTCGCTTCACGCGGCTGATCGAGATGCAGCTGCGTCAGCGCGCAGATGCCGTCGGCATCGCCGTTGAAGACATCGATGAAACGGATGCCGTCGCTCATGTCAGGCTCAAGCCTTCGCGGCGTCGGCGATCTGGTAGTACTCCATCAGCACCTTGGCCACTTCCGGCCGCGAGAACTCCTGCGGCGGTGCGATGCCGGCGCCGAGCATGGCGCGGACCTTGGTGCCGGACAGCGCGATGAAGTCATCCGGCACGTGATCCGGCGCTTCGCGCATCATCACCACGCGGCCGAGCTTCTTGCTGAAGGCAGTGTTGTCAGCGCGGAAGATCTGAATCTTCAGCGCGCCTTCGGGAACCTTGTCGTCGAAGATCGTCTGCGCATCGAACGGGCCGTAGTAATCGCCGACGCCCGCGTGATCGCGGCCGACGATCAGGTAGTCGGTGCCCATGTTCTGGCGAAACACTGCGTGCAGCACGGCCTCGCGGGGGCCGGCATAGAGCATGTCGAAACCGTAGCCGGTGATCATCACCGTGTTCGGCTCGAAGTAATGCTCGACCATCGTGCGGATGCAGGCATCGCGCACGTCGGCCGGGATATCGCCGTCCTTGAGCTTGCCGAGCAGCATGTGGATGACGATGCCATCCGCATTCAGACGCTCTTTGGCCATGCGGCAAAGTTCTTCGTGTGCACGATGCATCGGGTTGCGGGTCTGGAAGGCAACCACTTTCTTCCAGCCGCGCTTGGCAATCTCGTCGCGAATCTCGACGGCGGTGCGGAACGTGCCCGGAAACTCTTCCTCGAAGTAGCTGTAGCTCAACACCTGGATCGGCCCGCTGAGCACGGTATTGCCAAGCCCCGTGAAGGTGGCCACACCCGGATGTTGGGGATCGACGTTGCCGAAGATCTGCAGCGCCATCGCGCTGAGCTGCTCGGCGCTGACCGGCTCGACGCCCTGCACGTCCATGATCGCCAGCACCGGGTTGCCTTCGACGTTCGGATCGCGCAGCGCGAGCTTGCCCTTCTTGACGCCGCTCTCCTTGGTGACGTTGAGGATCGGCACTGGCCAGAACAGGCCAGAACTGGTCTTGAGGGAGTCGCAGACGCTCAGCGCATCGGCGAGCGTCATGTAGCCGGTCAGCGGATTGAAGTAGCCGGCACCGAGCATCACCGCGTTGGCGGCAGCGGCGGAATTGAGCAGCAGGCTCGGCAGCGATTCGGCTTCCTTCAGCAGCGCGACGCGCTTGGCGTCGTCGGCAACGTACAGCGGATTCAGGGTGTCGGAGCCATGGGGCTTGATCATGTCGGTTCTCGATTCGTATTCGTGGGGTGCAATCGGCAGACGGCCCAGGCTCAGCCCTGCAGGATGCCGCGCGCCTTCAGCAGCACCAGCACCGCCTCGACTTCCTGTTCCAGGCTCAGCTCGTGCGTCGGCAGCACCAGCTCCGGCGCCTCCGGTGCCTCGTAGGGATCGCTGATGCCGGTGAAGTTCTTGATCTCACCTGCTCTGGCCTTCTTGTAGAGACCCTTCGGATCGCGCTTCTCGGCTTCGGCCAGCGGCACGTCGACATGCACTTCGATGAAATCCAGGTCGCTGGCCGCGTGCAGCTTGCGCACCACTTCGCGATCCGCGCGGTAAGGGCTGATGAAGCTCGACAGCACGATCACGCCGGCGTCGACGAACAGCTTGGCGATCTCACCGATGCGGCGGATGTTCTCGGTGCGGTCTTCCGCGGTGAAGCCGAGATTCTTGTTGATACCGAGGCGGATGTTGTCGCCATCGAGGCGATAGGCAAGATGACCGAGGCGATGCAGTGCTGTCTCCAGGGCCACGGCCACGGTGCTCTTGCCACTGCCGGACAAGCCGGTGAACCAGATCGTTGCGCCCTTCTGCTTCAAAAGCTGGCCGCGATCGGCGCGGGTCACTTCGCCGTCATGCCAGATAACGTTCGTTGCTTTCTGTTCGGTCATGTCGTGCGCTCAGTGAAGCTGGATGACCTGGCCACCATCGACACTCAGAATGGCGCCATTGATGTAGGCCGATGCGTCGCTCGCGAGCAGCAGCAACGCTCCGTCCAGTTCTTCGACGCGGCCCAGACGCTTCATCGGATGCAGGGCGATATCGGCCTTGCCGGCATCGGTGTCGAAGTAGCCGGACACCATCTCGGTATGGAAGTAGCCCGGGGCGATGGCATTGCAGCGAATGCCGTGCGGGAACATGTCCCGAGCCATCGACCGGG
>NZ_JAHFRY010000153.1:8861-10241 GCF_023266035.1 Nevskia sp. | reverse complement strand
CATCAGCCCCGGCCGTACCCAGTCGACCCGCGCCTGCGGCCAAGCGATCAGGCCGGCGGAATTGGCGATCGAGCGCGGGCCGGAAATATCTGCCATCGCGGTGTCGAACGCAGCGATCTGCGCGGAAGTCATCGCGCTGTCGCGATCATCGGCGCAAGCCAGATGGGTGATCCAGCCTTGCAGGCGCCAGTTCGGCCGAGCCAGTAACGCAGCCTGCAGCGCCGGCGCTTCGCTGAGCGGAAAGCCGAGCCGATGCATGCCGCTGTCGAGCTTGAACCAGACGCTGAGCGCGGTCGTCGTCGGCAGCGACGCCAGCAGTTCCAGCTGCCAGCGATCGTGGATGACGATCTCCAGCGCCAGCTGCGCCGCTTCCTCGGCTTCCTCGGCGGACAGCACGCCTTCAAGCAGGGCGATGCGCGTGCTGATGCCGGCATCGCGCAAGGTCACCGCTTCTTCGAGACAGGCGACGGCAAAGGCATCGACGCCGGCTTCGGCCAGCGCACGCGCCACCGGCACGGCGCCATGGCCATAGGCATCGGCCTTGATCGCGGCCATCACTTTCGATTGCGGTGCGAACGCGCGCACGCGCTGCAGGTTGTGGCGAACGGCCGACAGATCGACCGTTGCAGTGACTCGCGGAATAGACATGTGAAGCAGTGGTCAGTGATCAGTGGCTAGTGGTCAGCATACGGTTCATCAGGCCACTGAACACTGGCCACTAGCCACTGCTTCACCCCCCGTACATGTACTCCGGCGCCAGATTGTCGAAGCGCGTGTACTTGCCGAGGAACGCGGTCTTGACCTTGCCGGTGGGGCCGGAACGCTGTTTGGCGATGATGATTTCGGCGGTGCCCTGATTCGGCGATTCCTTGTTGTGGTAATCGTCTCGGTAGACGAACAGCACCATGTCGGCGTCCTGTTCGATCGATCCGGATTCGCGAAGATCGGACATGATCGGCCGCTTGTCCTGACGTGCTTCGAGGCTGCGCGACAGCTGCGACAACGCGATGATCGGCACCTTCAGTTCCTTGGCCAGCGCCTTCAGCGAGCGGGAGATTTCCGAGATCTCGTTGGTGCGGTTCTCGCGGTTCGACGGCACCTGCATCAGCTGGATGTAATCGACCACGATCAGCGCCAGTGGATGCTTGGCGGCCATGCGCCGGGCGCGGCCGGCCAGTTCCTGCGGCGACAGCGAACCGGTTTCATCGATGAACAGCGGTGCCTCGCGCAGCAGGCCGCTGGCCGAGACCAGACGACTCCATTCGTGATCTTCCATCTGGCCGCTCTTCAGCGCCTGCTGGTCGATGCGGCCGAACGAGGACAGCACGCGCAGCGCCAGCTGTTCGGCGGACATTTCCATCGAGAACACGGCGGTAGCCT
>NZ_JAHFRY010000153.1:0-8851 GCF_023266035.1 Nevskia sp. | reverse complement strand
TCTTGCAGTCGATGGACACGTGCTCGGCGATATTCATCGCGAAGCTGGTCTTGCCCATGCCGGGACGGCCGCCGACGATGATCAGGTCGCCCGGGTGCATGCCCTGGGTCATCTTGTCGAGTTCGGTGAAACCGGTCGGCTGGCCGGCGAGGCTGTCCGGGTTGTTGCGCAGACGCTCGAGGCGATCCTCGATCGCGTCCATCAGCATCGGCATGTCCTTGGCCTGGCTGGCCGCCTTGGAGCCGCGCGCACGGATCGCGAACACCTGCTTTTCGGCGACGTCGATCAACATGCCCGGCGTGCGGCCCTCGGGCTGGTAGCCGAGTTCGGCGATGTCCTGACCGGCGGCGATCAGCGAGCGCAGCACCGAACGCTCGCGCACGATCTCCGCATAGGCCTTGATGTTGGCGGCCGACGGCGTATCGGCGGCCAAAGTGCCGAGATAGCTGATGCCGCCGGCGTCCTCGAGCTTGCCCTGATGGCGCAGATGCTCGGACAGGGTGACGAAATCGCAGGGCCGGCCGGCGTTCAGCAGTTCGCCGATCGCCTTGAAGATCTGCCGGTGGTCCTGGGTGTAGAAATCCTCTTCGGCAACCTGATCGACCAGCTCGTACCAGGCGCGATTGTTCAGCAGCAGGCCGCCGAGCACCGACTGCTCGGCTTCGAGCGAATACGGCGGATGCTTGGGACTGGCGGCCAGCCGCGCGCCGGGCTGGGCGCTGCCAGGGGATGCGTTCGGGAAAGGCGTGGCCATGGTCGGTTCTCGGTGGATCATCAAGCTTGCGCGTTCAGGCTTGCGCCCGCGACGGAATATCCTGTGGACAGTTTGTGCATCACTTTGTGCATCACTGGCCGCCAGCGCCAGAAACGAATCGGCCCGCGCGAGGCGGGCCGATCGTTGCCACGAAACGAAAGGCTTCAGCCCTTGGTTTCTTCGATCACCACGATCAGCGTGGTTTCGACTTCCGAGTGCAGACGCACGGCAACGGTGTAAGTGCCGACGACGCGGATCGGGCCTTCCGGCAGATCGATCTCGCTCTTTTCGAGCACATATGCAGTGCCGGTGGTGGCACGGGCGATTTCCGCCGGGCCAACCGAGCCATACAGCTTGCCTTCTTCAGCCGCCAGCGCCTTGATGGTGACGTGCTTGCCGGCGAGGGCAGCCGCACGCATCTTCGCGGCAGCCAGCGTCTCGGCGTACTTCTTCATCAGTTCGGCCTTGCGGACTTCGAACACTTCCTTGTTGCCGGCGGTGGCGGTCAGCGCCTTGCCGGACGGCAGCAGGTAGTTGCGACCGTAACCGGACTTGACCTTGACGACATCACCGAGGTCGCCGAGGTTGGTCACTTTTTCGAGCAGGATCAGTTCCATGGATTCTTCTCCTTACTCGTGGGCGTCGGTGTACGGCAGCAGCGCGAGGTAACGCGCGTTCTTGATCGCCGAACCGAGCTGGCGCTGGTAGCGCGCCTTGGTGCCGGTGATGCGGCTCGGCACGATCTTGCCGTTCTCGGAGACGTACTGCTTCAGCGTCGCCAGATCCTTGTAGTCGATCCGGATGGTGCCTTCGGCAGTGAACTTGCAGCTCTTCTTCTTGCGGAAAAAACGTGACATGGCTTAGACGGCCTCTTCGGTCGTGGTGGCGGCAGCGGCATCGGCGGCGTCGGCAGCAGCGGCCTCGCCCTCGGCATTGCGCTTGTATTCCGGCTTCTTGTCTTCTTCCGGAACCTTGAACAGCGGCGACTGCTCGGTCTCAGCCTTGTCCATGCGGATGACCAGCTTGCGGATCACGGCGTCGTTGAAGCGGAAGGCGCTTTCCAGCTCCTTCAGCACGGCGTCGGAGCACTCGACGTTCATCAGAACGTAGTGCGCCTTGTGCAGCTTGGCGACCGGATAGGCGAGCTGGCGGCGGCCCCAGTCTTCCATGCGGTGCACAGCGCCGCCGTCGGACTCGACCATGTTCTTGTAGCGTTCGATCATGGCCGGAACCTGATCGCTCTGGTCCGGATGGACCATGACAACAACTTCGTAATGACGCATGGATGCTCCTTGTGGATGCAGGCTGGCAGCGAAGCCAGCCCGGGCAGTCCCCCGCAAATGACGACAGGCGAAACGGGCGGTGGGACAAGGTTTTCCGGTCGAACCAACAACGGCCCAACAGCGGTCTGGCCGGAAAGGTCGCGGAGTGTACGTTTTCAGGCCGTTCCGGGCAAGCCGGAGCTTGCTAGGGCGTGATCACGCAGCAGTTCGGATTCGACAGCAGC
Source organism: Nevskia sp. (assembly GCF_023266035.1). Classification (GTDB taxonomy): domain Bacteria; phylum Pseudomonadota; class Gammaproteobacteria; order Nevskiales; family Nevskiaceae; genus Nevskia. The sequence goes on along the minus strand of NZ_JAHFRY010000153.1, from coordinate 6,590 downwards.
TCGCGCGCCCTCGCCTCGCCGGCGTCGATATCGACGGCGCGCAGCTTCTTCTTCATGCCGGCCAGCAACTTGCCGAAACGCTGCGGCTGCTGGCTCGCGGCATTGACCTGATCGAGCGCCCGGAAGTGCGCATAGGCCTCGATATCGTTCTGCGGCAGCACCTCGCCGCCGGAATACCAGGCGGCGAAGGTCCACAGCGCTGCCACCGATCCGGCCTCGCGAGCCCGCGTCGTGTAATCGATCGCCTCAAGCTGCAAGGCTTCCTGGCGGGCACGCTGATCGGCCGAGCACTCGGCCAGGAACTGGCAGTAATCGTCCGGCGGCAACTTCAGCGGCAGATTCAGCTGCGCCTCGATGATGCCGGCGTCGGCGGCCTGCTTGATCCAGTCGCGAAAGCCGGTGCGCGCCTCGGCCGGAATGCCGTCGCACTCGGCGTACAGATGACGCAGCGTGGCTTCCTCGGCTTTCGGCGCATCGACGGTCCAGCGTCCGTGCCGCCGGGTCTGGTAGAAGCCTTCGACTTCCCGCTCCAGCGCGGCGCTGTCGGCCGGCACTTCGCGGCAGTCGAACAGCAGGCTGCCGAGCCGATACTGGGACAGACGATTGCCGCTCTGCGCCTCGGGCAACAGCTTCGCGTAGCCATCGGCGAGCCGGCCTTCGGGCGGCAACAGCCGCGCGCGACGAATCAGGCGGATGGTGATGCCGGAATCGACGACCGCGCGCTCGACCGTCTGCCGCGCGGCCGACGACGCTGCCGGTGGCGCCGGCATTGCTTCCACAACTGGCGGCAGTGATTCGCTGAGCGCTGCATCCGGCGCTGTTTCAGGTGCTTCGTCCTGCCCCCGCCACCACTGCGCCAGCAGCACGGCGACCAGCACCGCGAGCACCGACAGCAGCAGGCGCGAGCGCCCCATCACTTCTTCCGCGCGGCAGCCTTGGCCGGCTTGTGGTTACGCTGGCGATAAGCCTCGTACAGGCAGACTGCGGCGGCCACCGAGACGTTGAGGCTTTCGATCCGCTCGCCCTTCATCGGGATGCGCACCACGCGATCGCAGCACTCGCGGGTCAGTCGGCGCAGGCCTTCGGACTCGCCGCCCATGACCAGCACCAGCGGCCCGGTGAGATCGACATCGAACAGGGATTCATCACCCTCGCCGGCCAGGCCGACGACCCAGTAGCCAAGCTGCTTCAACTGCTCCAGCTTGCGAACCAGATTGGTCACCGGCACCACCGGCACCCGCTCGGCGGAACCGGCGGCGGCCGAACGCACAGCCGGCGTGACGCCGACGGCGCGATCCTTGGGGATGATCACGGCATCGACACCGGTGGCTTCCGAGGTGCGCAAACAGGCGCCGAGGTTGTGCGGGTCCTGCACGCCATCGAGCGCCAGGATCAAGCGCTCGGGTGTGGCCGGCAGATCGATCAGTTCTTCGCCGCCGAGATCGGCGGCATTGATCGCCGCCAGCACGCCCTGATGGCGCAGGCCGGGCGCGCGGATATCGAGCACATCACGAGCGACCTTGCGGACCGTGATGTTGCGCTTGGCGGCCAGCTCCAGCAGTTTTTCGGCGCGCGCATCGCGACGGGTTTCGGCAAGCAGGATTTCGCGCGGCTTGCTTTCGCCGTCCTCGATCGCCGCGATGACGGCGTGGAAGCCGCCGATGTAAGTCTCTGCCATGGTCTGCTGCCGGTTGAATACTGAACGGCGCGCAGTTTAGTCGTTGCCCCCTCGCGGCGCTTCATCGCTGCTTGCGCTCGCTGCTGGCAACGGCGCGAAATAACCCGCCGCCAGCAGGATCACGCCGACCGACAGGAACGCGGCAATCCGCGCCAGGGTGCCGGTGCCGGCGGTATCGACGGCAAACAGCTTGATCGCGACGATCAACATCAGCGCCGCACCGGCCAGCCACAGGCCGCGATTGATCCGCCGGGCCGCGAGCCACATCGCGCCGAAGCCGAGCACGCTCCAGACCACCGACCAGGTCGCCTGCAGCAAGGCCGAATCGAGCATGCCCTGGAAGCCCAGCGGCGTGCCGAGGCTGTAATGCAGACCCCGCGCGATGGCACCGTTCAGCCAGACGAAAGTCGTTGCCGCCACGGCCGCTGGCAGCAGCCAGGGCTGGTCCAGCTTGGCCAGCCACTGCCAGTCCTCGACGCGGCGCTGGCGCCAGAACAGCAGCAGCGCCGCGGCGATCGCCAACACGCTGAGATCGAGCGGATCGAGCAGCGGCAGGGTCATCAGCGGTGCGGCGCTGCCACGGCTTGCGATGCTCGTCACCAGCGTCCAGCCGAGCAGCCAGATCGCCAGCGGCAGCGATACGCCGAGCGCATACAGGCGGCGATCGCGCGCCACCGGCCAGCGCGCCGCGAAAACTGTGAACAGGCCCAGCGCGAACCCCGGCACCAGGCCCCAGGCCAGCACCGGCCAGTCGCCGCCGAACTGGCTGCGCAGATGCCAGGCCAGTTCGAGGCTGGCGAGCCAGGTTTTCAGCAGCGCCGGGATGATGTGCGACGGCCATTCTTGAATCGGCACCGGTGTCGCCGGCGCATGGCGCTCGCTGCGCCAGAGCAGGGCGTAATGCGTGCTCAGCAAGGCGAACCAGCCGAACACGCCACCTTGACCCGAAGGCCGTTCGACGATTGCTGCAATCAGGCCGATTCCGGCGAACAGCAAGAAGCAAAGCTGCGACAGCCGCGCGAGCCACGGCCAGACAAGACGCTGGGCCAGCGCGGCAAGCGCCGCGGCGGTCAGCGCGCCAGCCGCCAGCGCCAGGCCGATGAAGTACTCGCCGGCCGAGTGGTCGATCTGCACGAACAGCGCATACAGCCACCAGCCCAGCGCCCAGATCGCCGCAAGATCGGCGACGCGCTTTTCGATGCGCAATGCAGCGCCGGAAGAGCGCAGCCAATGGCCGCTGGCGATCGCCGAAACCGCCAGCAGGACCGCGCCCGGCACTCCGACTTCGAACCAGCCGCTGCTGGCCGGGCTGTCGACGATGGCGATCATCAGCGAAGCACCCGCCAGCAATTGCGCGATCACGCCAAAGGCCCGCGCGCGGAACTGCTGCTGGCGCAGACCAAGCCAGACCGCGCCGGCGCCTTCCAGCGCCCAGGTGGCCGAGGTGGCCTGCTCGTCGAAATACAGCGGTACCGCCAGGCTCAGCAGCACCACGCCGATGGCGATGAAGGCCTGCGCGGTGATGCGCCAGTAGTCGCGCCGCGCGCGGAACAGCGCGGCTGCAGTGATCAGATAGAACAGGCCGAAGCCGGCGGCACTCGCGGCCAGGCCTTGCTCGATGTCGGCGACCAGGCTCGCCTGCAGCGACAGCACCACCGCCGGCAGGCCGAACGTCAGCGTTCCGGAGACCAGGCCCGCGCGACGCTCGCTGCGCGCCGACAGCACGGTGACGAACACGTAGAGCACGAAGAACAGCAGCAGAAAGAACTCGACGCTGGCGAACCATTCGGCGCGGTAAGTCGTGACTCGCCACAAGGACGTGATCACGAAGGTGAACACGAAGCCGAGCAGGTTCAGACCGTTCCAGCCCCGGAACGCGGCGATCGCGAAGACGCCGAGATTGAGCACCGTGTAGTAGCCGAACAGGCTGATGTGGCTGCCATCGCCGCCGAGCAGCAAGGGCGCTGCGAAGCCGCCGGCGAAACCGATGACCGCGAGTGGCAGCGCGTTCTGACGCACCGCCAGCAGCGCCGAACTGGCCGCGACCAGCACCAGCAGCGCGAACGCCGGCGTCGGCGCTAGCAGGTGATAGAGCCGCAGCGCGGCGAGCACGGTCAGATACAGCAGCGCCAGACCACCGCCCTGCAAGCTCAGCGCGTAGCCCGCGACCCGCTCATGCAGACGCCAGCCGACAACCACCATCGCCAGCGCCGCCAGCGACAGGCCCGCAAGCCGCAGCTCCACCGGCAGATAACCGGTTTCCGCCGCATAGCGGATCAGATAGACCGCGCCGACGAAGGTGATCAGCACGCCGAGCCGGGCCAGCGGATTGCCGCCTCGAGCCCAGTCGGAAATTCTTTCGATCAGGCGATCGAAGGTCGACGGAGCTGCTGGTGCCGGCGCTGACGCAGCCGTGGACAAGGCCGATGGCGCCTCGCTCCAGCCTGGCGATTCGCGACGCGTCGGCGTCGCCTCCACCGGAGGCTCGACGACGACTGGCACAACTTCCTCTGCCTGGGTCACCGGCGGAACAGCACCCGTCGCAACCCTTGCACTCAGCTCACGAAGTTCCTGCTGCACCTCGCGCAAGCGGCCGAACAGATAGCCGCTGAAAGCGCCAAGCCAGAAGCCGCCGATGTTGTCGAGCACATAGGCGGCGATGGCGCCGAACAGCAGCACCCAGACGATGGTGAGACTCGAGCGCGATGAGGCGTTAGGCAGGTTCACCCTCGCAGGGTAGCCGCGATCAGCGGCTGGCGGCGACCGCCTCGGGCGGCATCCAGGCCCGCGACTCGCGGCCTTGGACGATCGCCGCGAAGACCAGTTCGATGCGATGGCCCGCACCGCTCCTCTCGCTGCGCGTTTCGGCGCGCAAACGGCCACCGGGCACATCCTGCTCGGCGAGATAGGAGGCGATCGCCGTGGCGCGTCGCTCGCTCAGGCTCGCGTCTTCCGCGCGCTCGGCATGGCCGATCACGTGGATGACCCAGGGTCCGGCACTCGCATTGCCACCACGTGCCGCCTTGGCGAGTTCGGACAAGGGCAGCAGCAGTTCCGGCCGCAACTGCGCGCTGCCGGTTTCGAACGCACGATCGGCGTCGAACACGACGCGCGTGGCCCGATCACGCTCAGGCACCAGCCGCCAGCTACCGGACGAAGTACCGAGCTTCGCTTTCAGTTCGGCATTGAACGTCGTCAGCACTGCCGCAAGCTGTGCCGGTGGCAAGGCACCGGCCACCGCGTAAGCCTCGGACGGTGAATCGGCGCCTGCCAGCGGCACCGGCGCGCCATCTTGCGCAGGCACGATCGGCGCGGACTCCGGTGGCGAGCCCGCGCAGGCCGCGAGCCCCAGCAGCAGCGCTGCGAGGCCCGCCCGAATGAGCCTTCGCTTCACCGACGCTTTCTCCCACGGCCGCCGCCGTTGCGGCCACCGTCCTTGTCACCGCCACGACCATGGTCGCGGCCGCCGTCATGCCCACCGCCATCCTTCTGGCCACCCGACTTGCCGCCCTGCTCGACGATCTCGAGATCGATCTTGCGTTCGTCGAGGCTGACCCGGACCACCTTGACGCGGATCTTCTGACCGAGCGCGTAGACGGTCTTCGAGCGGCTGCCGACCAGGCGCTGATGCTTGGCTTCGAACTCGTAGAAATCGCCCTTCAGCTGCGACACATGGAGCATGCCTTCGATGTACAGGCCGGTCAGTTCGACGAACAGGCCGAACGGCGCAACACTCGCGACGATGCCGTCGAAGTCCTCACCGACCCGGTGGCGCATGAACTCGCACTTGAGCCAAGTGTTGACGTCGCGGGTGGCGTCGTCGGCACGGCGCTCGGCCATCGAGCAATGCGCGCCCAGCGCTTCCATCTGCTGCACCGAGTAGGTGAAGGTCTTCGGCTTGCCCTTGGCGATCACGTGCTTGATCGCCCGGTGCAGCAGCAGATCGGGATAGCGGCGGATCGGGCTGGTGAAGTGCGCGTAATGGGTCAGCGCCAGGCCGAAGTGACCATCGTTGGCCGGCTGGTAGCGGGCCTGCATCAGCGACCGCAGCATCACCGTCTGGATCAGGCTGGCATCCTCGCGGCCCTTGACGCTGGCGAGCAGGGTTGCGTAGTCCTTGGCGACCGGCGAATCACCACCGCCGAGGCGCAGTGCGCGGCCGGCGAGGAACTCGCGCAGGATCGCCACCTTGTCGCCATCCGGCGGCGCGTGAACGCGGAACAGCGACGGCATCTTGTGCTTGTCGACCAAGAGCGCGCCCTGCACGTTCGCCGCGATCATGCATTCCTCGATCAGGCGATGGGCGACGTTGCGCTGCACCGGCACGATCTTTTCGATCTTGCGGCCTTCGCCGAAGACGATCTTGGTTTCGGTGCCTTCGAAGTCGATCGCACCCCGCGCCTCGCGTGCCGCGAACAGCGCTTCGAACACTTCCCGCAAGGTATTCAGCGGTGCCAGCAGTTCCGGCTGCGCCTTCGCCTGCTCGCATTCCGGGTCGGCCAGCATCGCGGCGACGTCGTCATAGATCAGGCGCGCCTTCGAGCGCATCACCGCTGGATAGAACTTGGACTTCGAGACTTCGCCGTCCTTGGCCACGCGCATCTCGCAGACCATGCACAGGCGATCGACCTTCGGGTTCAGCGAGCACAGGCCGTTCGACAGCGCTTCCGGCAGCATCGGGATGACGTTGTTCGGGAAGTACACCGAGGTGCCGCGTTCGGTCGCTTCGGCATCGAGCGCCGAGCCCACGGTGACGTAGGACGACACGTCGGCGATCGCCACCCACAGCTTCCAGCCGCCACCACGCCAGCCCTTGACGGCTTCGGCATAGACCGCGTCATCGAAGTCGCGGGCATCGGCGCCGTCGATGGTCATCAGGCCGAGTTCACGCAGATCTTCGCGATCGCCCCAC
>NZ_JAHFRY010000032.1 GCF_023266035.1 Nevskia sp. | reverse complement strand
TCAGATCGCTGCGACGCTGCCCATCACCGTTTCATCGAGCGCCGCCAAGCGCGTGCCGAAGAACTGCAGGAAGGCGCGGACGCGGGCGCTCTTGCGCAGGTCCGGATGGGTCAGCACCCAGAAATCGAAGCCGGAGTCGTTTTCAGTGTCGGGCAGGCGTTCGAGTTCGGGATCGTCGAAGCAGGCGAACCAGGGCAGCGCAGCACAACCAAGGTGGGAGGCGACCGCCAGCCGCAGCGGCGCGAAGCTGTCGTAGCGCAGGCGGACTCTGGGCTCCGGCACGTTCGCGGCCAGCCATTTGGCCTGCTGCACGCGCAGCATCGGGCCCTCGAAGCCGAGCCAGTCGTAGTCGGCGAGCGGCCGGCCACGGCCAACCCGGTCGAGATAGGTCTTCGAGGCATAGGACGCGAACACGATCCGGCCGGCCCGGCGGCCGACCAGATGCTCGGGCGGATGCGCGGTGCCGCGGATCACCACGTCGGCCTCGCGCTTGGACAGGTCGGCGATCTGGTTGGTCGAGGCGATGTCCAGGGTCAGGCCGGGATAGGTATCGCGGAACTCTGCCAGCCAGCGCGGCAGCAGATGCAGGGCCACGGCTTCGCTGGTGCTGAGCCGGATGTGGCCTTCCAGGCGCACGTCGGTGCCCTTGATCCGGCCTTCGACGGCGAGCGCCTCGCGCTCCATCTTTTCCGCCGCTTCGGCCAGGGCCTCGCCAGCCGGTGTCAGCCGGTAGCCGGCACGCAGGCGTTCGAACAGCCGCACTTCCAGCGCCAGTTCCAGGGTTTCGAGGCGGCGATAGACGCTCGATGGATTGACCGCCAGCAGCCGCGCCGCGCCATTCAGGCCGCCGGCGCGGGAAATGGCCAGCACATAGCGCAGATCGTCCCAGTTCATGACGGCAGCCTGAGGCTTATCTTGCAAAATTGCAAAAATAGAATTCGTAAATGACGTCTTCTATTGCGATCAGGCAAAGAGCAAAGTGCGCTCCATGAAACGCCAGCAAGCCGGCGTTGAAACAGGAGCAGATCGATGAACAGCAACAGCCAGAACATCAGTACCCAGAACCTTCCCCGTACCAATATCGTGGCCGTTACCGGCCTGCCGCGTCCGCTGCTGGCGGCCATGTTTCGTCGCGCCGGCCTGTTCGGCCGTGATTCCGCGCTGACCGTGGTCGAGCAGGCCGTGGTTCAGAGCCGCTTGCCGGCAGTGCCGAATCTGGCTGCGCCGAGCGCGCCGTCGATACTCGGCACCCGCCTGAAGATGCTGGCTGATTACGTTGACGCGGTGGTTGCCGAACGTGATGCCAGTGCCGAGCGGGCTCGCCTGGCTCGCGAGGGCTACAGCGAGGCGGCGATCGGCGAAGCGGCGATCACCGTCGACAACGTTCGCACCGTGTTCGGCCTGTTCCCGGTCGCCGCCGGTGCGGTGCCAGCGAAGATCGCCGAAGCACGCAGCTACGCGCGCGCTGCGTAAGCGATCAAGCAGTTCCTCCTCGCGCGGCACGCTCGCCGCGCTACCCTTCGGCGCGGCCCCGGACAAACTCCGGCGCCGCGCCTTTTCTTTTACGGATTGGAAACTCATGAAACTAGGACTCGAAAGCAGCACCGCGCTGGTCACGGCATCCAGTGGCGGCATCGGCCTGGAGATCGCCCGCACGCTGGCGGCCGAAGGCGCAACCGTGATCGTCAATGGCCGCAGCGACAAGGCCGTGGCCCAGGCGATCGCCAGCATCCGTGCAACAAATCCTGATGCGAAGCTGATCGCGCTGGCCGCCGACAACGGCACTGCCGAAGGCTGTGAAGCAACGATCAAGCAGTTGCCCGAGGTCGACATCCTGGTCAACAACCTCGGCATCTACGAGGCGGTCGGCTTCTTCGAGGAAAGCGATGCCGACTGGCAGCGCCTGTTCGAGGTCAACGTGATGAGCGGCGTGCGCCTGGCGCGTCACTATCTGCGCGGCATGCTGGCGCGGGGGGATGGCCGGGTGGTGTTCATCTCCAGCGAATCGGGCGTCAGCCCGGCGCCGGAGATGGCCCACTACAGCGCGACCAAGACCATGCAGCTCGGCATCTCGCGGGCGCTGGCCGAGCTGACCAAGGGCACGCGGGTGACGGTCAACTCGGTGTTGCCGGGGCCGACGCGCACCGAGAGCGTCGAGAAATTCATGGCCGATCTGTTTCCTGGCCTGGGCGCGGACGAGATCGGCAAGCGCTTCATCGCCGAGAACCGGCCGACCTCGCTGATCGGCCGGCTGATCGATCCCAGCGAGATCGCCGATGTCGTCGCCTTCGTCTGCAGCGCACGCGCCGCGATCATCAATGGCGCGGCGATCCGCGCTGAAGGCGGCCTGGTCCGCAGCGTCTTCTGAGCTTGGCCTAGGGCGTGCCGCGCAGCCTGACGATCACGCCGCCGTCCTGCTGCTCGATCCAGGCATCGACGTTCCGCTCGAGGATGTCCAGCGGCACGGCGCCGGAGCCGAGCACCACGTCGTGGAAGCCGCGGATATCGAACTTCGAGCCTAGTGCCGCCGTTGCGCGAGCGCGCAGTTCCTTGATCTTCAGCTCGCCGATCTTGTAGGCCAGCGCCTGGCCCGGCCAGGCGATGTAGCGATCGATCTCGTTGGTGATATCGAGCTCGGCGCGCGGCGTGTTGGCCTTGAAGAAGTCGATCGCCTGCTGGCGGCTCCAGCCCTTGGCGTGCATGCCGGTGTCGACGACCAGGCGTACGGCGCGCCACATCTCGTAGGTGAGCTGGCCGAATTTCGAGTACGGGTCCTTATACAGGCCGATCTCCGGGCCGAGGCTTTCCGCGTACAGGCCCCAGCCTTCGACGAACGCAGTGAACGAGATCTGGCTGCGGAACGCCGGCAGCGTGCCGCCAGCATCGCTGACCAGTTCCTGTTGCAGCGAGATCTGCAGATGATGGCCGGGCACTGCTTCGTGGGCGGTCAGCGCTTCCTGCTCCCACTTCGGCCGCGAGCCGGGCTTGTAGAGATTCGCGTAGAAATTGCCGGCGCGGGTGCCATCGGCGGCGCCCGGCTGGTAGTAGGCGGTGTGGGTGTCCGGGGCGCTGGCCTCGGGCACGGCGCGCACGCCGTAAGGCAGGCGCGGCAGCTTGCCGAACAACTTGGGCAGTTCCGGATCGATGCGCTTGGCGATATCGCGATAAGCGCTCAGCAAGGTCGCGCCATCTCGGTAGAAGAACTTCGGATCGGTGCGCAGATAGGTGAAAAAGGCTTTCAGGTTGCCCTGGTAGCCGACCTGCTTGCGGATCGCTTCCATCTCGCCGCGGATGCGCGTGACTTCGCGCTGGCCGATATCGTGAATCTCGTCCGGCGTCAGATTGGTGGTGGTGCTGGTGCGCGCCGCGAAGGCATAGGCGTCACGGCCTTCGGGCAATTCCGAGGCGCCGACCGAATCACGACACTTCGGCAGGTATTCCTTCGCCACCACGTCCTTCAGCCGCTGCCAGGCGGGCAGGGCGCTGTCGCGGATCGCGGCCTTTGCGGCGTCGGCCAGCCGGGCGCGCTGGTCTTCCGGCACGCTCGCAGCGAACTTCAGGAACGGCGTGTACAGCGGGCTGGCTTCGGGCTTCTTGACCAGCTGCCGGTCGATCTGCGGCGGCACCCGCTTCATGATCACCTTTGGCACGGTGCGGCCTTCGGCGAGGCCCATGCGCAGCAGGACGATGCTCTGATCGACGGCAGCGTCGATGCCACGGATGCGGCGGATCCAGTTCTCGTAATCGAGCACGGTTTCGAACTGCAGCGCTTCGGCGAGCTGGTCGGAAGTCTGCACGCCGCCGAGATGGTTGATCGGCTGCAGATGGCCGCGATAGCGGTAGGCCTCGATGTCGCGCTCGAGCTGCTGACGGTAGAGATCGAAGTTCAGCTGCGCGGCTGGCGTCAGGCGCTCGCGATCGATCTCCAGCAGCTTCAGCAGCGCCCCAGCGTCGGCGAGATGGCGTGCCTCGATCGCATCCAGGCTCATGTCGGTCCAGCGATCGTCGTAGCGATGGTCGCCGGTCAGCGAGGCTTCCTCGGGGTGATCGACCAGCCAACGCTGCCATTCGCTGGCCAGCAGTGCCGTCAGCCGCTGGGCTGGATCGCCCTTGGCCGGCGCCGAAAGTGCCAGCACGCCCGGCGGCACGGGCTCGGCGTCCGGCTTCGCGGACTTGCCGGCACAGCCGGACAGCAGGACCAGCGCGGCGATCGATGAACAGTAGAAAGCTTTCAACGAATTCCCCAATGAATGTGATGGGTCAATGAAGCAAGAAGTGGTGCCGCCGCGTCACTCGATGTTCAGCTTCTTGATCCGGTAGCGCAGTGACCGGAAGCTCATGCCGAGCAGGGCCGCGGCGCGGGTCTTGTTGTAGCGCGCCGTGGCCAGCGCTTCGACGATCGCGCGGCGCTCGATGTCTTCCATCTGGCCTTCGAGATCGTTGCCGACGGCGCTCTGCGCGGCAACTGGCGCAGCGGCTGCGCGGGTCACGCAATCGCCCCGCAGCTGCAGATCGCAAGCCAGGATCGAACTGCCGTCGCTGAGCGTGACGGCGCGCTCGAGAACGTTTTCCAGCTCGCGGACATTGCCCGGGAACGGGTGCTCGCAGAGACGGGCGAGGGCGGCGGCATCGAGCGTCGGCGTCGTCGCCAGGCCATTGCTTCGAGCCAGCTTGACCAGGATCGCCTGGGTCAGCAGCGGGATGTCGTCGCGGCGCTCGCGCAGGGACGGCGTGCGTACCTCGATGACATTGAGCCGGTAATAGAGATCCTGGCGGAAAGTGCCGAGTGCCAGCAGCTGGCTCAGGTCCTTGTGGGTCGCCGAGATCACCCGGACGTTGACCGCCACTTCGGTATCGCCGCCGACCGGCCTCACCGCCCGCTCCTGCAATGCGCGCAGCAGCTTCACCTGCATGTGCAGCGGCAGATCGCCGACTTCATCGAGGAACAAGGTGCCGCCTTCCGCCGCCTGGAACAGGCCGGCCTTGTCACGCGTGGCGCCGGTGAAGCTGCCTTTCAGATGGCCGAAGAATTCGCTTTCCATCAGCTCGGCCGGAATCGCCCCGCAGTTCACCGGCACGAACGGCGCATCGGCGCGCGGGCTACGCGTGTGGATGAGCCGGGCGACCAGTTCCTTGCCGGTGCCGGATTCGCCGGTGATGTGCACCGGCGCCTGGCTGCGCGCCAGGCGATCGATCAGCGCCCGCAGCGCTTCGATCACCGGGGTGTTGCCGAGCAGACCGCCGTCGCCTGAGGTGCTCTCGCGCTTCAGCTTCAGTGCGGTGTCGACCAGCTTGCGCAACTGGGTCAGATCGATGGGCTTGGAGACAAAATCGAAAGCCCCGGCCTTCAGGCTTTCGACGGCCGCCTGGGCGCTGCCGTAGGCGGTGATCACCGCGACCGGCAGGCCCGGATGCTTCTTCTGGATATGGCTGACCAGCTCGATGCCGTTGCCGTCGGGCAGGCGCATGTCGGTCAAGCACAACTCGAAACTGTGCTCGGCCAGCAGCGCACGCGCTTCGCGTACGGTGCCGGCGGCGCGAGTGCCTAAGCCCATGCGCAGCAAGGTGATTTCGAGCAGTTCGCGGATGTCGGCTTCATCGTCGACGATCAAGGCTTGTGCGGGGGCTTTGCTCATGAACGAGTCGGGACGGGAGTAAGCGGTGCTTCGCTGGCCGCGAACACGAGGCGGAACTGGGTTCCTCGAGTTCCTGGGCTACGTGGCACATGCGATAGACGTGCTTGATTGTATTCACATATTTCCCGAGACAAATACAGTCCCAGGCCGGTGCCGCGACGGGCGGTGGTAAAGAACGGTTCGAACAGTTGCTCGCGTACTTCGGCCGGGATACCGCGACCGTCGTCGATGATGTCCAGATAGGGCCGCTGGCCCGGGCTGAGACGGCCGGCGCTGAGGCGCACGTTGATCGCGACCGTTTCGGCGTTATCGGCCCCTTCTCCGGTTTCCAGTGCGCCGTGCTCGAAGCTGTTCTGCCAGAGGTTGTGCAGCACCTGCTGCAACTGGTCCGGGTCGAAGCGCACGCTGAGGTGCTCCGGAATCGAGTCGATGCGAATCGCCCGCGCACCATCCGGGCAGCCTTCGGCCCAGGTCGCGATGCAGCGTTCGAGAAAGCTGCGCAGCAGCAGGTTCTGCGGCACGGCGGCATCGCGACGCGACAGGCGCAGCACGTCTTCGACGATCTTGTCGATGCGCACTGTGTGGCGCTGGATCATGTCGAGCAGGCGCCGATCCTGCTCGGGCAGCGCCGGTGATTCGGCCAGCAACTGGCCGGCGTGGCGGATCGCCGACAGCGGATTCCTGATCTCGTGAGCGATGCCGGCCGACAGGCGCCCGAGCGCGGCCAGCTTCAGTTGCTGCGCCTGTTCGCGCACCCGGGCCGCATCTTCGAGCAGCACCAGCACCGGCGCCCAGGCGTTCTGGCCCAGGCGGGTGAAGCGCGGCAGCAGATCGGCGCCGCCGGGGCTCAGGGCGATGGGTTCGGGATCGAGGTTCGGCGCTTCCTGCCAGCGGTACAGCGCCTGAGCAAGGATCGGCGCGGCGCTGATCAGCGACTGGCCGTCGATGCTCTGGCTGCTATCGGAATCGCCATCGGAACGGGCGAGCAAACGCCGGCTGGCAGCGTTTTGCAGGCGCAGACGGCGTTCTTCATCGATCACCAGCACCGCCGTGTCCATGCTTTCGACGATCCGCTCGTTGATCCGCGACAGGCTGGCCAGATCGCTGCCGAAACGTGCCGCCAGCGCTTCGCTCTTGCGCGCCCGCGCGGCCACCGCGCCGGCACCGAGCGAGGTGACGAACAGCATCAGGCCGATCAGCCCGGCGTTGGTCAGATCCGCACCTTCGATGCGGTTCATCGACTGGCGCAGGAATTCCGCTCCGAACACCGCGAAGGTGGCGAGTGCTGCGTGCAGCAGGCCCAGGCGCAGCGGCAGCACCAGGCTGCAGCCAACGGCAGGCGTGATCAACAGCACGCCGAGGCCGGATGACGCGCCATGCGCGGCATACATCAGCAGCAGGATCGCCAGCGCATCGACGAAGAACGCCAGATGCGCCTGCATGCCGCTCGATGGAAAGCGCTGATAGGTGGCGATCAGCAGCAACAGCGCCGGCAGTGCGTAGGCGGCGACGATGCGGAAGAAATTGCTCGGCTCCGAGTGATCGAAGAACCAGGCGCTGAGTTCTAGGAAATGGACGGCCAGCAGCAGCGCGATCAGAGCCAGCCGATAGACGGCCAGCGTTCTGAGGATCCGCCAGTCCTCGGGATCGACGAAGGGATCGCGAACCAGGCTGGCCATGGTTCCGGTCGCAGCCTCAGCGCTGCGTGACGATCACGGCCGCTGCTCGCAGGCTCCGCAACGCTGGCTGGGCGACAGCGTGTTCGACGGCAGATAGGTGCCACAGCCCGTGCAACGCGCCATCGGTTCGAAGCGTTCCGGCGGCGGCGCGTTGCGCTGACGGTTCTGCAACTGCCAGCGGACATAGCTGCGGTAGAGCAGAGCGCCTACGGCGACCAGCAGCAATACCCGGATGAGTAGGGACATGAACACGCCTTAACAATGAACTGACAAGAGCACGAGTGTAGCGGTGCAAATGCTTTGCCTGCATCGAATGATTCAGGGAGAATGCTGGCCGCAGCCGTCCGGCTGTATCAATTCCGCACAGGCGCCCGGCGCAGATTGTGACCGGGGCCATTGCAATCCTTTTGGGGGAAGCATGAACCTGCACGAGTATCAGGCGAAGGAAGTATTTGCGCGCTACGGCATTCCGGTACCACAGGGTGGTCTGGCCACCAGTCCGGAACAGGCCCGCGCCGTCGCCAAGCAGCTCGGCACGGAAAAGGTCGTGGTCAAGGCGCAGGTGCACGCAGGCGGTCGCGGCAAGGTCGGCGGCGTGAAGCTGGTCAGCGGTGCCGATGCCGCTGAAGAAGCAGCGAAGGGCATGCTCGGCAAGATGCTGGTCACCAAGCAGACCGATGCCAAGGGTTTGCCGGTGAATTCGGTCTGGGTCGAAAAGCCTTCCAACATCGTCCGCGAGCTGTACGTGTCGGCGCTCGTCGACCGCACCAGCGAATGCGTGATCCTGATGGCCTCCGCTGCCGGCGGCATGGACATCGAGGAAGTTGCCGAGCACACCCCGGAAAAGATCAAGACCGTCACCGTCAATCCGGCTGCCGGCTTCCAGGCGTACCAGGCGCGTGAACTCGGCTTCTTCATGGACCTGAGCAAGGATCAGGTCGACCAGTTCACCAAGATCATGGCCGGCGTCTACAAGATCGTCACCGAATGCGATGCCAGCATGGTCGAGATCAATCCGCTGATCGTCACCGCCGAAGGCAATGTCTTCGCGCTCGACGCCAAGATGAATTTCGACGACAACGCGCTGTTCCGCCAGAAGAGCATCGCCGAGATGCGCGACGGCTCGCAGGAAGACGAGCGCGAGCGTGCCGCTGCCAAGTTCGATCTGAACTACGTGACTCTGGAAGGCGACATCGGCTGCATGGTCAACGGCGCCGGTCTGGCGATGGCGACCATGGACATCGTGAAATTGCACGGCGGCCAGCCGGCGAACTTTCTCGACGTCGGCGGCGGTACCACGGCGGAGAAGGTGACCGAAGCCTTCAAGCTGATCACCGCCAGCCCGGAAGTGAAGGCGATCTTCATCAACATCTTCGGCGGCATCGTCCGCTGCGATCTGATCGCCGAAGGCATCATCGCCGCGGTCAAGCAGGTTGGTCTGAAGATTCCGGTGATTGCGCGCCTGCAGGGCACCAACATGGAAAAGGGCCAGGCGCTGCTGCGCGAATCCGGCCTCGCCATCACGCCGATTTCCGATCTCACCGAAGCGGCCAAGGCCGTTGTCGCTGCCAGCAAGGCCTAGAACCAGGGATTAATGAGACTGCAATGAGCATCCTGATCAACAAAGACACCAAGGTCATCTGCCAGGGCTTCACCGGCAAGCAGGGCACCTTCCATTCCGAACAGGCGATCGCCTACGGCACCAAGATGGTCGGCGGCGTATCGCCAGGCAAGGGCGGCAGCAGCCACCTGTCGCTGCCGGTATTCAACACCGCCCATGACGCCGTGCGCGCCACCGGCGCCGACGCGACGATGATCTACGTGCCGGCCCCCGGCGCGGCTGATGCGATCCTCGAAGCGGCCGATGCCGGCATCAAGGTCATCATCTGCATCACCGAAGGCATTCCAGTGATCGACATGGTCAAGGTCAAGGCCGCGCTGAAGGCCTATCCGGACGCCGTGCTGATCGGTCCGAACTGCCCCGGCGTGATCACGCCTGGCCAGTGCAAGATCGGCATCATGCCGGGCCACATCCACAAGCCGGGCCGTATCGGCATCGTCTCCCGTTCGGGCACGCTGACCTACGAAACCGTGCACCAGACCACCCAGAACGGCCTCGGCCAGTCGACCTGCGTCGGCATCGGTGGCGATCCGGTTCGCGGCCTCGGCTTCATCGACGTGCTGAAGCGCTTCGAAGCCGATCCGGACACCGACGGCATGATCATGGTCGGCGAAATCGGTGGTTCTTCGGAAGAAGAAGCGGCGGCCTACATCAAGCAGTACGTCAAGAAGCCGGTGGTGGCCTACATCGCCGGTGTCACCGCTCCGGCCGGCAAGCGCATGGGCCATGCCGGCGCGATCATCGCCGGCGGCAAGGGCACGGCGGACGAGAAGTTCGCGGCGCTCGAAGCGGCCGGCGTCAAGACGGTTCGCTCGCCGGCGGACCTCGGTGCGGCGATGAAGTCGCTGCTCTGATCGCTGTCCAGCAACTGAAGTAACCGGGAAGGGCGCGATTCGTCGCGCCCTTTCTCGTTTATCGTGCCGGTATCGTGTCGGCCCCGATTGTGGAAACGAAATTCTGATGAACAAGCCGCTGGTCCTCGCTGCCGCCCAGCTGAACCTCTGGGTCGGCGACATCGACGGCAATGTCGCCAAGATCATTGCGGCGGCCACCAAGGCTCGCGATGAATTTGGCGCCCAGCTGGTCGCCACACCGGAGCTGTCGCTGCTCGGCTATCCGCCCGATGACCTGCTGCTGCGCACCGCGCTGCCGCAGGCAATCGCTGTCGGGCTGGAGCAGGTTGCGGCCGCCTCGAACGGCATTCACATCGTCGTCGGCCATCCGGAGTTCGTCGACGATGCCGGCGGCCGTCGCACCTACAACGCGGCCTCGGTCTATCGTGACGGCCGGCTGGTCGCCCGAGCCCGCAAGCAATTGCTGCCGAACTACGGCGTGTTCGACGAACGCCGCCATTTCACGCAGGGCGCGCCGAGCGCGACGGTGTTCAAGCTCGATGGCCTGACCATAGGCCTGTGCATCTGCGAAGACATCTGGGGCCCGGGCCCAACGGCGCGGGCGAAGGCCGCCGGTGCCGAACTGCTGCTCAACATCAATGCCTCGCCGTACAACATCGGCAAGCCGGACGAGCGTCGCGTGGTGCTGCGTCAGCGCCTAGCCGAGCAGGATCTGCCGATCGTCTACGTCAACTGCGCAGGTGGCCAGGACGAACTGGTGTTCGACGGTGATTCGCTGGCGATCGACGTCAACGGCTCGCTGGGCTTCGAAGCGCCGCTGTTCGATGAAGGCGTTTTCCCGCTGAACGTCACTCGCCAAGACGGCGCGCTGACATTCAGTGGCGAGCGGCGGGCGGCGTCATCGAGCGTCGCGCAGGTCTATCGCGCGCTGGTGCAGGCGACGCGTGACTACGTCAATCGCAACGGTTTTCCCGGCGTGCTGCTGGGTTTGTCCGGCGGGATCGACTCGGCGCTGGTCGCGACGATCGCCGCCGATGCCCTGGGCGCCGATCGGGTCTGGGCGGTGTCGCTGCCATCGCGCTACACGATGGACATGTCCAATGACGATGCGCGGCTCGAAGCCGAGGCGCTCGGCATCCGCTATTCGGTGCTGCCGATCGAACGGCCGTTCGAGGCGTTCACCGAGACTCTGGCGCCGATCTTCGGCGACCGGCCGATCGATCTTGCCGAGGAAAACATGCAGTCGCGCTCGCGCGGCGTGCTGCTGATGGCGCTATCGAACAAGTTCGGGCCGGTGGTGCTGACCACCGGCAACAAGAGCGAGATGGCGGTCGGCTATTCGACCTTGTACGGCGATATGTTCGGCGGTTTCGCGCCGATCAAGGATGCCTACAAGGGCCTGGTCTACGAGCTGTCGCGCTATCGCAACACGCTGGCGCCGGCAGGCAAGCCGGTGATTCCCGAGCGGGTCATCGAGCGTCCGCCCAGTGCTGAACTGCGGCCGGACCAGAAGGATTCGGATTCGCTGCCGCCTTACGAGGTGCTCGATCCGATCCTCGAAGCCTATGTCGAGCGCAGCCTGTCGATCCCCGAGATCGTCGCGATGGGCTTTGATGAAGCGACCGTGCGCCGCGTTGCCGGGCTGGTGCGCCGTTCCGAATACAAGCGCCGCCAGGCACCGCCAGGGCCGAAGATCACGCCCTGTGCGTTCGGACGCGAACGGCGCTACCCGATCACTGCGGTCTACGGCGACCGCTGAACTGCGAGCACGAAAAAGGGCGCGGCTTTCGCTGCGCCCTGATGGTCCATCGGCTGCCGATCGCTGGGCTTAAGGCGTGGCTGGAGGGGCGGCAGATTGCGGCTCGGTCGTCGTGTTGCCGTTGACCGTAACCGGCTGGCTGCTGCCGTCTGGCGCTTCGTAATCCATCTTCAGCCGGGTCTTGCTGTCGCTGGGCGCCGCTTCACCCGTGGTTGCCGGCGCATCCTTCGCCGCCGCTTCACCGGTCTTGCTGCCGCCGATCGTGTAGGTCTTGTTCAGGAAGTCGAACAGACCGCCTTTTTCCTTCTGCGCCTCGGGCGCCGGTGCAGCTGCAGGCGCAGCAGCCTCGACCTTCGGCGCCGTCTCGGTGGCGGGTTGGGCGGCCGGCTTGGCGGCGTCTCCATCGCTGAACAAAGGTGGCAGATTGACGACCGCTGGTTCGCCCACGTAAGGGCCAGTGGTCAGCGACGCGGCATCCGGCTGATTGGCCGACGACGGGTTGGCGGGCTCAGCCCGAGTGCCCACTGCAGGCGCTGTGGCAGTTCCCGCGGCTGCTGCATCGGCCGGTTTCGCCTCCTTGCTGTCGATCGTGTAGGTCTTGTTCAGCGATTCGAAGTAGCCGCCGATTCTTTCGAAAAGACCTTTTGGAGCTTCGCTGCTCAGTGCCGCCGGGCTTGCAGCCGCGTCCGGCTGCACTGCGGCTGGCGCTGCCGACGGCTGATCGGTAGGCAGGACGATGACGGTACGCGGACCCGGCTTCGGCGGCGGCGCGCTGGCCTGGGCGATCGACTCGGCATTGCTGGCGATCAGCAGGTCGAGATCGGCCACTTGTGGCGTCAGGCCCAGTTTTTCATAGCTCAGCTTCAGCAGCTTCAGCGCTTCGACTGTCGCGGGGGCGCCTGGGTATTCGGCAATCAGATTCTCGGCGCGCTTCGATACCGCCACCCAAGCCTGGCGCTTGACGTAGTAGCGGACGATCGACAGCTCATGCGCGGCCACCCGGTTGCGCAGATAGATCATCCGCTTGCGGGCATCACCAGCGTAGGGGCTGCTGGGATAGCGCTGCAGCAAGACGGCGAAATCGTCATAGGCGCGGCGTTCGCCGGTGACGTCCTTCTTGCTCGAGTCGATCGGCAGGTAATCGCTGAGCGCCTGCGTGCGGCTCGAATTGATCAGACCCTTCAAGTACTGGACGTAATCGGCGTGGACGTGGTGCGGATGTTCGCGGATGAAGCGATCCGCGGCGAGCAGCGCTTCGTCCGGCGCGAAGCTGCGATACTGGACGAAGATCTTCTCGAGCTCGGCCTGAGTCGAATACTCGGTGAACGGGTAGCGGGCAATCAGCTGCGTGTAGCGGGTGGTTGCGGTCTCGTAATCGGAGGCCACCATCGCTTCATGCGCGCGCCGGTAGAACAGCGCCGCTTCGGCTTTCAGCGCCTCTTCGGTCTGCGGCGTGGCGCCGGCGGGGCTGACTTCCGAGCCAGGCCGGAACGGATTGTCCGGGCGATCGGCTTTTTCGCCTTTCGAGGCGCAGCCAGTCGCGAGGGCCGCCAGTGAGGCGAGGCAGATAATGCGCAGTGCGCGCGTTGCGGACGGGCCGCGGGAAGAACGATCGATCATTACGCGGAGCATCAGCACGTTGAGTCAAAAAATGAGTATAGCCGATGGCTGTCAGCCCTCGTCGGGGCACCAACTCTGGTGTCGGGTGACGAGATCATGAGCCAGGTGGAGCAGGCGCAGGTACCCGATTTCCTGCACGGGCAGCGCTTGGACGCCGTGGCCGCGCGGTTGTTCCCGGCCTGGTCTCGGGGCCGGCTGAAAACCTGGATCGAAAGCGGGGCGCTGATCATCAACGGCGCGCCGGCCGAGAAGGCACGCCAGCCGGTGGCCATGGGCGACGTGCTCGACCTGACGGTCGACGAACAGCCGCTGGCCGGCAATGACCGGCCGCAGGCGATCCCGCTCGAAGTGGTTTACGAAGACAACGACATCGCGGTGATCAACAAGCCGCCGGGCCTCACCGTGCACCCGGGCGCCGGTCAGTCCGATTCGACGATGCAGAACGCGCTTTTGCATCGCTTCCCGAAAACCGAGTTGCTGCCGCGCGCCGGGCTCGTGCATCGGCTCGACAAGGACACCAGTGGCCTGCTGATCGTCGGCCTGACCCTGGTCGCCTATACGCGGCTGGTGGCGGACATGGCGGCGCGCGACATCCGCCGCGAGTACGACGCGCTGGTCAACGGCGCCGTCACCGCTGGTGGCACGGTCGATCAGCCGATCGGCCGCGATCCGCGCAATCGCCTGAAGATGGCCGTGGTCGAGGATGGTCGCCCGGCGGTCACCCACTATCGGGTGCAGGAACGCTTCGCCAATCACACCCTGCTGCGCGTGCGGCTGGAAACCGGCCGCACCCACCAGATTCGCGTGCACATGGCGCAGATCCTTCATCCGATCGTCGGCGATGCCGTCTACGGCGGCCGTATCACCCGCGGCCGCAACATCGAGGAGACGCTACGTCTGGCGCTGAATGGTTTCCCGCGCCAGGCGCTGCATGCGCGCAACCTGCAGCTGGAGCATCCAATCAGCGGCGAGGAGATGGAATTCTCGGCCGAAGCGCCGCCGGACATGCTGCGCCTGCTCGATCGCCTGCGCGCTGCTCCCTGAGCGCCCCTGAACGATGGCGCCGCTCATCCCCAACTGGCCGGCACCGGCGGCGATCCGCGCCGCGTTCACGACGCGCGAGGGCGGCGTCAGCAACGGGCCTTACGCCGGCCTGAATCTGGGCCGCAACTGCGGGGACGATCCGGCCGCTGTCGTCGAAAATCGCCGCCTGCTCGCCGAGCATCTGGGCCTGCCGTCGGCGCCGGAATGGTTGCGTCAGGTACACGGCACGCGGGTGCTGAGCCTGCCGCATCAGCAGCTGGAGCCGGAAGCCGATGGCGTTTTCACCTCACAGGCGGACGTCGTCTGTGCGGTGCAATCGGCCGACTGTCTCGCCGTGCTGTTCTGCGATCGGGATGCCAGCGTCGTCGCCGCTGCGCATGCCGGCTGGCGCGGTCTCTGCGCTGGCGTGCTCGAAAGCACTGTTGCTGCGCTACCGGTCGCGCCGGAGCGGCTGATGGCCTGGATCGGGCCGGCAATCGGCCCGGAGGCTTTCGAGGTGGGCGCTGAAGTTCGTGAGGCGTTCGTTGCCTTCGATCCGGTAGCGGCATCCTGCTTCCGGCCGGGTGTTCAGCCGGATAAATACTTCGGCGATCTGTTCGCGCTGGCACGCCAGCGGCTGACGCGAGCTGGCGTCACCCAGATCTACGGTGGTGGCATCAGCACCCATGCCGATCCGGCGCGTTTTTATTCGTTCCGGCGCGATGGCGTCTGCGGGCGGATGGCGGCGCTGATCTGGATCGAAGGCCGGACTTCTTGATCAATCCTGCTCGGCGCCTGGGCGCCTGTGTTCATCGCAAGGAATGCTGAACAAGGCCGCATCGTCGAGACGCAGCGCACTGAGCCGGCCGCCCCAGAGGCAGCCGGTGTCGAGTCCCCAGACCTGATGTTCCGGCCAATGCACCTGGCCCAACGTTGACCAGTGGCCAAACAGGATCGGCGTGCCGGCACTTTTCCGGCCGGGCACCGCGAACCAGGGCAGCAAGCCGGCAGGCTGACTGCCCGGCGTGCCCTTCGGTTCGGTAGCGATCCGGCCTTGCGGCGTGCAGTAGCGCAGGCGGGTGAAACAGTTGATGACGAAACGCAGGTATGGCCAGCCTTTGAGGTCGGTCTGCCAGAGGTCCGGCTGATCGCCATACATGTGGCTCAGCAAGGCTTCGTGATTCGGGCCGCGCAATACCGCTTCGACGGCGCGCGCGTGGCGCGCTGCCTCGCTGATCGTCCACTGTGGCGGCAGGCCGGCGTGCAGTAACTGCCAGGAACTGCCCGAAGCGCCATGCATCAGCGGGCAATGGCGCAACCAGTGCAGCAGTTCGTCGCGATCGGGTGCGTCGAGAATGTCGTCCAGCGTGTCGCGCCGGCCACGCTTGCCACCGGCGGCGACGGCGAGCAGATGAAGGTCATGGTTGCCGAGCACGCTGACGGCGCTGTCACCGAGCGCGATTACCGTGCGCAGGGTTTCGGCGGATTGCGGCCCGCGGTTGACCAAGTCACCCGCGAACCAGAGCTGATCGCTGGCCGGATCGAAGCGCACGTGGTCGAGCAAGCGCTTCAGCGCATCGCAACAGCCTTGAAGGTCCCCAATTGCGTAAATCGCCACGGCGGCTTCAGTTTTTGCAGAAAGTGCCGATCACCATAACCGATGAGCGGTAGTAGTTGCGGGAGCCAGCAGCTTTGACGCTCCTCGGTGCCTGGCCTATCGTCTGTTCACGGGTTTCAAGCACCCGAACCGCCCCCGAAACCTGACTGATGGAGTAATACCGATGATCAAGCGAATCCAGAATTTTCTCCGTGATGACGAAGGTGCCAGCGCTGTCGAGTACGGCCTGATTGTTGGTTTGATTGCAATCGGCATCGTCGCTACCTTGCTGTTGATTGGCCCCCAGCTCAATACTTTGTTCACAAAAACAAATACTGCGCTCACCAACGCCAATGCCCGTTAAGAGCTTGCCCGAGCTTTCCTGAATTTTCCCGACACCGAAGGCTCGCTCACGGTGCCGTGGTTGGCAGATTTGGGCATCCGTCTGCGCTGGATCGATCTTCCGGTGTAGCCGGATGCCCAGTTTGTTTCAAAGTGTCGTCACAGAGTGCCGTTCTTGTTGGCTTTCCGGTGAATGTCGAAGCAGGCTGCCCAGAAATCGCCATGGGTTCTCCGCCGCCATTCAACTGCATTGCCAGCGGTATCGATCGGTCTTTTGCTGGAAAGCTTCGATGTGAAAAAATTTGGCTACTGCCGAGGTTTGAAGCGGAACAGCCAGGATTATTGAGATATCGTTGCTACGTCACCTGCTGAGCCCAAGCGTTCGCGTCCGCAAGTCCGTCCAGTTGTCCTCATGCTGTTCTGGAACACCCGATCATGGCCCGTCATCGTTCGCTGAACCGGTTGCCACGCCGCATCACTGGCGCATCGGCGATCGAGTTTGCGTTGGTGTTCCCGCTGTTGTTCGCGATCATCTACGGCACGGTGACCTACGGCTACGTCTATTTCCTGCAGCAGCGGATCAATTTTATTGCCCAAGAAGCGCTGCGAGCGGCCATTGCAGTAGCGCCAAGGAGCAGCGATGCCGCCTACTTCGCCGCGATCAATGCGGCGGTTGCTGAATCCGTTATCAGCAATTTCACCTTGGCAAACGCTGCGGTGCCTTCAGCGCTGACGTATCTGGTTGCTCCGGTCGACGTCGCGACCAACACTCTGCGCATTTTGGTGACCTACAACCTGACGACGCCCACCCTGTTTCCGCAGATGGTGCTGCCGATGGGCATCGGCTCGATTCCGCCGTTGCCGGCGGCATTGCAGGCGACGGCAGCAGGTCGTTTGTCCTGATCTATGAACTGAGCCGGTAACGGCCTCAAGTAACAGCGATGCATCATTAAGCTGCCGGCAAAAAGCGGCTGATAATCAATAGGGAGCGGCACACGCATGAACAACAGCAACGCGATTCGGATCGTCGCGATCGTGCTCGGATTGCTGGCCATCATCCTGGCCATTGTCGGCTGGCGGATGAGCCGCAGCTTTGCCGAAAGTGCCTCGAAGGCCCAGGAGCAGCAGTCGGTTGCGACTGCGCCGGCAGTGCCACAGATCCTGGTCGTGATTGCCACCCGGCCGCTGGCAGCCAACGTGCCGATCGACCGCGATGCGATCGTGCTGGCGCCGGTCACGATTGCGCCGACCGAGTACTTCGCCAATGTCGACGACGCCATCGGCCGCACGCCGCTGATCGATATCGATGCCGGTGCGCCGGTGGTGCCGCGCTTCTTCAAGGACGCCAACATGATTGCCCGCGGGGTGCCGGATGGTTTCCGCGCGCTGTCGCTGAAGGTTGACGATGTGGTCGGCGTCGGCGGCTTCGTCCGCCCTGGCGATACCGTCGACGTGCTGGTCTACATCAAATCGGTGACCAGCACGCCGACTGGCGAAAAGTTCGGCCCGGACAAGACCGAAGACATTCCGACCCAGGCCCGCGTGTTGATTCGTGATATCCGCGTGCTGTCGTACGAGGATCATCTGGTCGAGCCGCCGAAGGGCCTGCCCGAAGAAAAGGACAAGCAGGCTCAGGCTCGCCGCGAGCGCACCGCCGTGCTGGCGATTCCCGAACCTCAGGTCACCAAGGTACTGCTCGGTTCCAGCTACGGCGAACTTCGGCTCGCTCTGCATGGCACGCCGGCAACGACTGCTGCCGCAGCCGATACCGACGCACCAGCGATCAGTGCTGTCAGTGAGACCGCCAGCAGCCTGCCGCTGAGCCCGGAAGCGAAGGCCAAGGCGGATGCCGAAGCCGAACTGGCTGCGGCACAGATCATCACCGCCACCGAACTGACCCAGCTGATTGCCAAGGGCAAGAAGAAGGCCGTGCGCAGTGAGGGGCCGCCGCGCATCGAGATCTATCGCGGTTCGGACCTCAAGACGGTGTCGCCATGAGCCGCGCTTCGCAGCTGATCGCCGAACTCCACACTTTTGACTCGGCCGCGTCCCGGTCGCCGCTCGCAGCTCGCACAGGAACTGGCATGCGCTTCTCGATCACTCGGCAGCTGTCTCGAAGCTTCGCCGTCGCCGCACTCGTGGTAGTGGTCACCGCGCAGCTGCCGCTTCCGGTTCATGCGCAAGCCGTGGCGATGGCCAAGGCCGAAACGGTGCTGGTCGAGCCGGGTACGCACAAGCTGGTGCGCGCCAAGGGATCGGTCACCCGGGTGGCGATCGGTGATCCGAAAGTTGCCGATGTCAATGTCGTCAATGGCCGCGAGCTGTTGATCAATGGCAAGCTCGGCGGCACCACCAGCCTGCTGGTCTGGACGCGTGGCGCCAAAGGCGTTTCCGAGCCGACCGAGTACCGTATCGCCGTGGCCGCACCGGCCAGCAGCGATCCCGCGCTTTCGAAGCTGACCGTGCAGCCGAACGGCGCTTTGGACGGCTCGGTGCCGAATCTGCTGGCGCATCGCAAGGCCAGCCAGACGTCGGCGCCGCGTGACAAGGATGCCCCGCCGCCGGTCGATCGCAGCCTGGTCGGCGGCGAGACCCAGGTGATGAGTCAGGTCCGTATCGTCGAGGTCAACCGTCGCTCGCTGCAGCAGTACGGAATCAATCTGTTCAAACTCGGCGCCAATAGCGCGGCCGGCATCGGCATTCCGAGTTCGCTGGCAGGAGCTCCGTTGTCGGGCGCTGGCTCCGGCCTCGTCGGTGCCTTCGCCGGCGCCACCGGCTTTCTGCCGATCGGCGATGCCTTCAACATCGTGTTCGGCAACAACGGTTACACCGGTATTCTCAGCGTGCTGGAACGCAAGGGCCTGGCCCGCACCCTGGCCGAACCGAGCCTGACCGCGCTCAGCGGCCAGACCGCCAGCTTTCTCGCCGGTGGCGAGTTTCCGTATCCGGTGCCGCAGGGCGGCGGTGCCAACGGCAGCGGTTCGATCACCGTGCAGTTTCGCGAGTTCGGTGTGCGTCTCAACCTGACGCCGACCGTGCTGTCGAACAGCCGCATCGCGATCAAGGTGGCGCCGGAAGTCAGTGATCTCGATTTCACCAATGCGGTGACCATCGGCGGCACCACGATTCCGGGCATCGTCATTCGCCGCACCGACACCACGGTGGAACTGGGTGATGGCGAAACCTTCGTGCTCAGCGGCCTGGTCAGCAACAACCTGTCGACCAATGTCGACAAGGTGCCGTGGCTGGGTGACATCCCGGTGCTGGGCGCGTTCTTCCGCACCACCAATATCACCCGCAACGAGAAGGAGCTGATCATGGTGATCACGCCGCACCTGGTGCGTCCGATCGCCAAGGGCGCGGCTTTGCCGCCGCTGCCGGGTGCTTCGACCGATCGCTATCGTCCGAACTTCGCCGAAACGATGTTCCTGGAATCCGGTGATTTCGGCCAGAGCGCCGATACCGGTTACAGCAAGTAGTTCCGCCGCCCACCGAAGAAGATCCGAACGACCGTGAAGATGTGCTGCGCATGAAGACGAAAGTACTGGTCGTCGCCGACGATCCGGAATTCGCATCCTGGCTGCAGGATGCCGAGGACGCCAATCTCGACGTCATCGCGATCCGCGGCCTGGTACCGACGGAACTGCTGGCCAGTGTCGAAGCGCAGGGTCGTTATGGTCTGGTGTTCTGCGAGTTCACGCCGGCCAACGCGATGATGCGCGCGAGCTTCGTCGAACAGTTTCTAGAGCGTCACTGGCAGGTTCCGGTGGTCGGCCTCGGTGCCAGCGAAGATGCCGAATGCATGCTCGCTGCGATGCGCGCCGGCGCCCGTGACTACTTGGTGCGCGGCCGGGATGACGCCAAGCTTGGGCCGCAGATCGGCCGCCTGCTGAAGCGCACGGCCACGGCATCGGCCGCCGTGCCGACCAAGGCCGGGCAGATTTTCCTGACCTTGTCCGGCCACCCGCATGAGTCGATCGCGTTCTTCGCCGAGCATCTGGCGCTGGCGCTGATCGAGCGCATCAATCCGGGCGAGAAAGTGTTGCTGGTCGATCTCGCCACACCGTCCGGTGCGGCAGCGATCTTCCTGAACCTGAATCCGACCTACAACGTGCTCGATGCAGTCAATGATGCGCATCGCTGCGATCAGACCTTGATCGATACCGCGTTCCCCAAGCACGCCAGCGGCCTCTACGTGCTCAGCCTGCCCGAGGATCTGCTCGGCCGGGCCAGCTTCGATGCTGATCAGTTGCTGAAGCTGATGCAGGTGCTGCGTGGCCTGTTCACTTACATGGTGGTGGCCGTCGATGGCCACGCCCCGATCACGGCACTGTCCGGTCTGGTCAACATGGCTGATCGCAGCCTGCTGCTGTCTGATCAGTCGATCCTGAAATCGCGCCACAACAAGTATCTGCTGCGCGCCTTGCGTGCCCAGGACTGCTCGCTGGATCGCACCGCGCTGGTGGTCGACAACTATCGTCGGCGCCTGGGTCTGGAACCACGCAATCTCGCCGAACTGTTCGAGTTGCCGCTGCTCAGTTCCTTGCAGACCGAAAGCTTCAACCGCCTGCTGTCGATGAATTCCGGCGAACCGCTGTACACGCTGGCCAAGAAGGATCCTTACTGCGCCGGCATGCAGGAACTGGCGGGTCTGCTGATGTCCGGCGACATGAAGGCCGTGGCGGCGCCGCAAGGCTTTCTTGATCGGCTGCTCCGGTAACCGGTGCCGGCCGTGACGGATCAGATCGAGCGGTTCCGGCTGTCGGATCAGTACCAGACGCTGAAGAGCAGCGTGCATCGGCATCTGATCGCCCAGATCGAGGATCGCAAGCTCGATATCTACACCTGGCCGGCCGACAAGGTCGAGCGCTTTGTGGCCGAGCAGGTCAAGCGCTACGTGCTCGAACAGCGGCTGCCGGTCAACCAGCGCGAATCGGAAGCGCTGATCGCCGATTCTCGCAACGAGTTGCTCGGCTTCGGGCCGATCCAGAGCCTGGTCGATGACGACACTGTCAACGACATCGTCGTCAATGGCCCGCATAACGTTTTCATCGAGCGGGGCGGCAAGCTCTATTCGGCGCCGGTGCGCTTCAACGATGACAACCACGTCATTCGCGTGATTCAGCGCATCCTGGCGCCGCTCGGTCGCCGGGTCGATGAATCGACGCCGATGGTCGATGCCCGTCTGCCCGATGGTTCGCGAGTCAACGCGATCATTCCGCCGATCGCGCTCGATGGGCCCTGCCTGTCGATCCGCAAGTTCAAGAAGGTGCCGCTTACCGCAGAAGACCTGTTGAAAAGCGGCAGCATCACCCAGCCGGAACTCGATTACCTGAAGCGCAAGGTCGAGACGCGGACCAATCTGATCGTCGTTGGCGGCACCGGCTCGGGCAAGACCACCTTCCTGAACCTGCTGAGCAGCTGGATTCCGTCCGGCGAGCGCATCGTCACTGTCGAGGATGCCGCCGAACTGCGCTTGCGCCACAACCACGTCGTGCGCCTGGAAACCCGGCCGCCGAATCTGGAAGGCCAGCGGGCGATCAGCGCGCGCGATCTGGTTCGCAATGCCCTGCGCATGCGGCCGGATCGGATCATCGTCGGCGAGGTGCGCAGCGATGAAGTGCTGGACATGCTGCAGGCGATGAACACCGGCCACGACGGCTCGATGACCACGCTGCATGCGAACAATGTTCGCGATGCGATGCACCGCATCGAGTTGCTGGCCGGCTTCGCCGGCTACACCGGCGGCGAAAAGACGCTGCGCGGCCAGATTGCGGCGGCGATCCAACTGGTCGTCCATGTCTCGCGCCTGTCCAGCGGCCAGCGTCGGGTGATGTCGATCAGCGAACTGCGCGGCCTCGATGGCAGCGAACTGGTGATGCACAACGTGTTTCGCTACGAACCCGAGTCCGGCATCGTGGTGCCACAGGAGGCTGCATGAACGCCGGAGTGACCTTGATCGTGCTGGGCGCCGTGTTGCTGCTCGGTGTCGCCGTCTGGCTGTTTTTGCAGGCCCGGGACCAGGAGTACCAGTCCGACGTCAAGATGCGCCTGCGAGTCAGCGGCGCCGACGAGGCCGCGATCAACCAGGGCAGCGCGACGATCCGCAATCCGGTGCTGCGCTGGGTCTGTCATCTGTTCTGGCGCACCGGTTCGGAAATTCGCCCGGAGGCCGTGATCCGTCTGCTTCTCGGCGTAGTGGTCGTTACTGTGCTGCTGACGGTGATCGCCGGGCCGTTCATCGTTCTGCCAGTGGTTGGCATCGGCCTGACCCTGGTCTACATGCTGCTGATCCAGCGCGCGGTCTGGCGCCGGATCAAGATCGTCGAACAATTGCCGGCCTATCTGGAGAACGCGATCCGCGTGCTCGCTGCTGGCAACACGCTCGATGAAGCCTTGAATCAGGCGGCGCGCGAAGCACCCAATCCGATCCGGCCGTTATTTTCCTCGATCGGCCGTCAGGTGCGCCTCGGCGCGCCGCTGGAACAGGTGTTGAGCGAAGCCGGCGAAATCTATCGTCTTCGTGATCTGAAAGTGATGGCGCTTGCCGCCAGCATCAATCGCAAGTACGGCGGCAGCATGCGCGGCGTGCTGAAAAGCCTGATCGTGGTGATTCGCCAGCGCTCGTCGGCCGCGCAGGAACTGCGTGCACTGACGGCCGAAACCCGCTTCTCCGCGAAGATGCTGGCCTTCATCAATGTTGGCCTGTTCGCCTGGATGTACATCAGCAACCCCAAGTATTACAACGTGATGATCGACGACTCCACCGGCCTGCTGCTGCTGGCCGGTTCCGGGGCCATGCTGGTGCTTGGTTTCGTGGCCATGTGGCGGATGCTGAAGGGCATCGACGAGAGCGAATCATGAGTCCGACGATCTATGCGATGGTCGTGGTCGGTGCCGTGCTGTTTGGCATTGCCACGCTGGGTGTGCTGATTTGGATGGCATTCGATGCCCAAGCTGGCCGGCGTCTGCGCCGCCGTCTCGAACTCGACGGGACCGAGCTTGGCGACAACTTCGATGGCGCCGAACACAAGCAACTGCTCGAAGGCTTTGCCCGCCGTGGCCAGTCGCTGGACAAGCTGGTCGACAAGGAAGGCGAAACGCCACGTCTGCTCGCCCAGGCTGGCTGGCGCGGGCCGGAATCACGGCTGATCTTCTACGCCCTGCAGGGACTGGTGCCGGTATTGCTCGGCATCGGCGTGTTCATCGGCGTGCTGAGCGGTGGCAAGCTGTTCAAGCCGCCGATGCTCTACGCGATGATCTTCGCGGCGTTCGCGATCTCGCTGCTGCTGCCGCGCATCGTGCTACGCCGGGCTGCCGCGGCGCGGCGGCAGAAGATCAAACGTGAGGTGCCGCTGTTCGTGCATCTGATGGTGCTGCTGTTCGAAGCGGGTTTGTCGACGCGTCAGGCGCTGGCCTCGATCGTTCGTGACGGCCGTGGCGTGCTGCCTGAACTGGGCCGCGAATTCGATTCTGCCGTGCGCCAGTTCGATACCGGTGCCGATACCGGCGAGGTGCTGCGCCAGCTCGGTGACATGCTGGAGGTCGACGATCTCAGCAACATCATCGGCGTGCTGCGCCAGGTCGATCGTTACGGCGGCGAAGTGCGCGAACCGCTGCTCGATATGATGAAGCTGATCGAAGAGCGTCGCGGTCTCGATCTGCGCGAGCAGGTCAACATCATCTCCGGCCGTCTGACCGTGGTCATGGTGTTGTTCTTCTTTCCGGCGCTGCTGATCTTCGTGGCAGGACCAGCGACGCTCGGCATCATTCGCACGCTCGGCACCGTTGCCGGGAAGTGAGCCTTCAAGACCCGACCGTGAAAGGGCTATCTGCTCTCGTCATCGTGTTGCTGCTGAGTGGCTGCGCCCAGCGCGTGGTCCGCCAGACGCCGCCGGATGATTACGAGCCGATCGCGGCGGACCCTTCCAAGGTCGTCGAGATTCGCGATGACGTGATTCGCGGGCTGCTCGACAAAGGCCAGTATTACGCTGCGCTCGCCCACATCCAGGAGCAGAAGCAGGCGGCACCGAACAGTGCGCAGCTGATCTATCTGGAAGCCGAGACGCGCCGTCGCCTGGGCCAGACCGCTCCGGCCGAACTGTTGTACCGACGTCTGATGGGCGGACCGCTGGAAGGCAAGGCCTGGCATGGCATCGGCCTGATGCTGACGCGCAAGGATCTGGAAGGCGCGATCCGGGCGCTGCGCAGCGCTTCGGCAAAGTTGCCGACCGATGTCGAGATTCGCAACGATCTGGGCTATGCCCTGATGGAAGCTGGCCGCTATTCGGAAGCGCTGCCGGAGTTATCGACGGCCGCCGAGCTGGCACCGGCGCAGCTCAAGAGCCGCAACAATTTGATCATCCTGATGCTGCTGACCGGCAATCAGCCGGGCGCTGATCAGATGGCCAAACAGGCGGGTGCCACGGCCGAAACGATGAAACGGCTGCGTGCCGATGCCCAGAACATCCGCAGCCGGCAGGCCGCGCGTAGCAGCCGTACGCCGAGCTGAATCGGCGTACGCCCGCTTCAGGAATCAATATCACCGACCGGTAGATCGAGTTTGCCGGTCACACAGGAGAAGGAAGATGCGCGCAAAGATCATGTTGGTCCCCGTCCTGGCCTTGGCGTTCACCGCCGGTTCGGCCTGCGCGGAGGAATCGTCCAGCGCCGGCAACGGCGAAGCGGCGGCCGCGAGCTTCGGCTCGACGACGCGTGACTGGACCCAGCTGCAGGCCAGCGGCAGCGCGGCATCGCGTACTGCCCGGCCGCTGCCAGGCGACGCGGCAAAGAACATCTACGATCGCTACGCGGACAGCTTCAAGCATCCAATCCCGGAAAAATTCGATCGTGACTCGTTTACGACCAAGGAAAAATAAGTCGTAGCGAATTCGGGGCGGTCTGCAGTCAGACCGCCGGCAGGCTGGCCCAGGCATCCGATAGCCGCGCAAACTCGGCAGGCGACAACTGCTCGGCGCGGATGCCCGGCTCGATGCCGACGGCAGCAATCTGCGCTGCCGTCAGCAATCCCTTCAGACCATTGGCCAAGGTCTTGCGCCGCTGGTTGAATGCTGCGGCGACCAGCCGCTCGTAGGCACCGAGATCAGCCAGCGGAAACGGCGCCGGCCTCGGCGTCAGTCGCACCACGGCGGAATCGACCTTCGGCGGCGGATGAAACGCTTCCGGGCCGACATCGAACAGACTGACTGCTGCGGCGCGCGCCGCCATCGATACCGTCAGCCGGCCGTAGTCGTCGCTGCCCGGCCTTCTGCAGCATGAAGTGCATGTCCTTCACCAGGCCGGCGACGCCGAGCAGGTGAAACAGCAGCGGCGTGGAAATGTTGTACGGCAGGTTGCCGACCAGACGCAGCGGCCGGCCATCGTCGATGAACTGCGCGAAATCGACTTCCAGCGCATCGCCCATGTGGATTTCCAGCTTCTCCGACTGGCCGCAGGCCGCACGCAGCGGCGCGATCACATCGCGATCGATCTCGACCACGCGCAGCCGCGTCACCTTCGGCAGCAGCAGCCGGGTCAATGCGCCGCGACCAGGGCCGATCTCGACCAGGGCATCGTCCGGCTTCGGGTTGACGGTACGAACGATGCGGTCAAGCACCGCCTGATCGTGCAGGAAATGCTGGCCGAAGCGTTTTTTCGGTGCGCTCATCGAGCGATCTCCTGACGGCGGGCGACCAGTTCGATGGCGGCATCGATCGCTGCCCGCAGGCTGCCGGTATCGGCGCGGCCAGTGCCGGCCAGTTCCAGCGCGGTGCCGTGATCGACCGAGGTACGGATGATCGGCAGGCCGAGCGTGATGTTCACCGCCTCGCCGAAGCCACTGGACTTCAGCACTGGCAGGCCCTGATCGTGATACATGGCGAGTACGGCATCGGCACCGGTGAGTCCTTTGGCAGTGAACAGCGTGTCCGCCGGCAACGGGCCGATCAGGTCCAGACCTTCGGTACGAAGCTGATCGAGCACCGGAATGATGGTGTCGATCTCTTCGCGTCCCAGATGTCCGCCTTCGCCGGCATGCGGGTTCAGGCCGCAGACCAGGATGCGCGGACGGGCGATGCCGAACTTGGTTCGCAGATCGCCATCGACAATCCGCAGCACGGCCGCCAGACCCTCGCGGGTGATCGCATCCGGCACCGCGCGCAGCGGCAGATGAGTCGTCGCCAGCGCCACGCGCAGTTTGGGAGCGGCGAGCAGCATCACCGGCAGTGGCGCGCCACAGAGCTCGGCGAGAAATTCGGTATGACCGGTGAACGGCATGCCGGCATCGTTGATCACGCCCTTGTGCACGGGGGCTGTGACCATCGCATCGGCGGCGCCAGACAGGCAGGCGCGAGCGGCCACTCTCAAGGTATGCAGTACGTAGCCGGCGTTGGCCGGATCGAGATGGCCGGCATTGACCGGCGCCGCCGTTTCAACCGGATGCACCTGCAGGCTGCCCGGCACGTGGACGGCATCGCTGGCCGCGACCAGGCGTAGCGGCAAGCCGAGCAGGGCAGCGCGTTCGACGAGCAACTCAGGATCGGCAACCACTGCCAGCTGCGCGGCCAGCGGATCCTGCGCGATACGGATGATCAGATCAGGGCCGATGCCCGCCGGTTCGCCCGGCGTGACGATCAGGCGGGGCAACACCTAGCCGGCCGGCGTGACAGCAGCAGGGGCAGGCGTGGTCGTCGCGGCATCGGGCGTGGTCCGATATTCGACGTAGGCTTCCTCGCGCAGACGGCGCACCCAGGTCTCGTATTCCTCGGCTTCCTTGCGCACCGAGATCGAGGTGCGGATACGGCCGCGGCGGGCTTCCACCGTCGCGTCACGGGTACGGCGATCGTTGACCTTGGCGATATGCCAGCCGAACTGGGTGTGGAATGGCGTGCTGAGCTGGCCAGGCTGCAGTTCGTCGAGCGCTTTCTGGAACTCCGGGGCGAACACACCCGGCGGCTGCCAGCCGAGATCGCCACTCGAATTCTTGGAACCCGGATCGTCCGAGTACTTCTTCGCCAGCACGGCGAAATCCTCGCCCTTGAGCAGGCGTTCGTGAATCTCGCGGATCAGTGCCTGGGAGCCATCGTCGTCACGCATTGCGTTGACCTGCAGCAGGATGTGCTGCGACTTGGTCTCGCTGACCGTGGTGCGCTCGCCGGCGTCGCGCTTGTCGGTCAGCTTGATCAGATTGAAGCCACTGCCGGATTCGATGATGTCGGCAACATCGCCGATGGCGAGCTTCGGCGCGACCTTGGCGAATGCGGTCGGCAGGTTGGCGCCCTTGCGCCAGTCGAGATCGCCGCCGGACAAGGCCTGCTGGCCATCGGAATTGGCGATCGCCATCTGGGTGAAATCTTCGCCGCCGCGGGCACGGGCGAGCAGCGCCGTGGCCTTGGCGCGCGCTGCTTCGCGGACTTCGGTGGTGGCGCCGTCCGGCACCGACACCAGGATGTGGGCGAGGCGATATTCGGTGGTGTCTTCGGCAGAGGCGGTGGCCAGCGCCAGATCGATGTCCTGATCGGTGACCTGCACGCGCGAAGCGACTTCCTTCTGGCGCACGCGCTGGGTCAGCACTTCATCGCGGATCTGTTCGCGGACCGACGTGTAGTCGAGACCGTCCTTCTTCAGCACTTCGATGAATTGCGGCAGGCTCAGCTTGTTCTGGGCGGCGACCGAGGCCAGCACGTCGTTCAGTTCGCGATCATCGATGCGGATGCCGGCTTCGGCGGCGCGCTGGGTCTGCAGGCGGGTGACGATCAGGCGTTCCAGCACTTGCGATTCGATCACGCCGACGGGCGGTGCCGGGATGTTGCGATCGCGCAACTGGGCTTCGGCGATCTTCAGGGCGCGTTCCATCTCGCTCTGCAGCACCACGCCGTCGTTGACCACGGCGATGATGCGATCGAGTGACTCCACCGCCGCCAGCGCCTTCGCGCCGGTCAGAGTGGCGACGATCAGGAATGCGAGCTTGAGCAGGGACTTGGTGGGCATCATCAGCACAGGTGAGACAGAACGGGCGAAAAGGTTATCACGCGCGGCTTGAGGGGCTTCAGCGACTGCCCAGGCTGCGCCGGTCGCTGTCGAAATCATCGTTCGGCAGCAGGCGTTCGAAGCCGTTGCCGATCCGGGTCAGGCCTTTCAGTTCGAGCTGCACGTAGAAGCCGTTGTTGAAGCGATCGACGCCGCCGACCAGATAGCGACGATAGGTGGCGCTGACCGCCCAGCAACAGGTCTGGTATACGGCGCCGCCGAAGGCTTCCAGGGTGCTGTCGTCGCGCAGGCTGTAACGCATCCGCGCCGCCAGCCGCCAGGCATCGGTGATCGGTGTCGAGAAGCTGGCATCGGCCTGTTCGAGCAGATCGCGCCGGTAGCGGTAGGCGAGGTCGAAGCGGCGGCCACCGGCGCTGGCCTCCGGGTCCCGGTAGCGAAGCGCGACGGAACTGCGCTGCACGCGGTCGAGGGTCGGCGCGACTTCGCTGGTGCCGGTTGCCGACCAGCGGCTGCTCAGCTGGTATTCGAGATTGCCGAGCAGGTTGGAGCCGCCTTCGCTCGGCGTGGCGAAGTTGGGCAGATCGACTCGCGGGCCGCGAAAGTAATAGATCTGGCCGAGCGTGGCGCTGAGCCGGGCGATGCCGGAATCGCTTTCGATCAGCCGCGAGGTGACGGCGGTGGTCAGCTGGTTGGCGTCGGATACCCGGTCGTAGCCGGAATAGCGATTGCGTGCGAACAGCTGCGGGAAATCGAAATCGGGCAGGCCGCTGTCGAACAAGGGCAGCAGGCTTTGATCGCGATACGGCACGTACAGATAGAACAGCTTCGGCTCCAAGGTCTGCATGTTGCCGCCACCGGTGAGACGCTCGAAACGCAGACCGCCCTCGGCGCTGAGCAGCGGCAAGGTGCGGCGCGGTGCATCGGGCACACCAGCATCGGTGTTGGTCAGGTTGTAGGCGGTGTACGACAGATCGCTCTGGGCGTTTGCATACCAGGACAATTGATCGTGCTCCCAGCGCAGATAAGGCTGGGCGATGACTCTCTGGCCTTCCACCGAGCCGGCCCGCGCAAAATTGGTGAACTCGCCGAACATGCCGGCGCGGGTGCCGAGGAAGCTGTTCTTGCTCAGGCCGTCGACCCGAATCTGCGGCAGGCGCGTGTACGGGTCCGGATCAAGACCGGTCAGGCTGGAAGTCTGGGTGGTGGCCAGCGTCTGGTATTCCTGCACCAGGGCTTCGACCCGGAACACGGTCGGCGCCTGGTAGGTGAACTTGACGCCGCGCTCCAGAAACGGCGTCGAGGTCAGATCGACACCGCCGCCGAAGGTTGCGAAGTAATTGCGGTCGCTGACATAGCCGTACTTGGCTTCGACACCGAGGCTATGACTCAGCGCGCCAACATGGCGGTAGTCGATATAGCTGCGGCTTTCACCGCCGAGCTTGTCATCGCTGGGCAGGTATTCGCCGAACAGCGAACCCTCGTTGCTGGACAGCAGATAGCGGCCTTCACCGCCGATCTGCGCACCGCGCTCCGACAGATAGCGCGGAATCAGGGTCACGTCGTAGTTCGAACCGAGATTCAGATAGACCGGCCAGCGGATATCGAAACCGGTGTTCTGGTTGTTGCCGACGATCGGGAACAGGAAGCCGGAATGGCGCAGGCCATCGATCGGAAACTGGAACCAGGGCAGATAGAACAGCGGCACGCCCTGAAAACGCAGCAGCGCGTTGGTGGCTTCGCCGCGGCCGGTGTCCTGATCGAGCGAGATGGTCGATGCCGTCAGCGTCCAGGCCTCGTTGCCGGGCGCGCAGGTGGTGAAGCGCACCTGTTCGAGCTTGGCGTTGCCGGCCTCGGCCACCGACATCCGTTCGGCTACGCCGCGGCCGTTGATCGAGCGCAGGGTGAAATCGTTGTTGAGGAACACGCCATTGCCGAGCTTCAGATCGTAGTCGGTCTGGCCACTGCGGATCGCGTAGCGCGAGTCGCGGAACAAGGTCTGCGAATCGGTGCGGAGACGCTGGTCGGATTCGCTGTAGTCGACCTTCTCGGCGGCGAACTCGCGGCCGTTCTGGCTGACCCGCACCGAGCCGCTGAGGCTGGACTGGCCGCCTTCGTTGAAATCGACCTGGTCGGCGTTCAGCACCAGTTTCGGATCGGCCGGAATCGGCGGCATCTCGCTGGTGAAATCGACCTGCGGGCACGACGCCGGTTCGCCGCGAGCGGCGCTGCTGCACAGCACTGATAAGACCGCGCAGGCGCGCAGCAGTCGGAACGTAGAGGGTCGCAAGCGGGAGGGTCCTTGAAAGCCTGCGAAGTATGGGTTTGCCTCACCCTCGGTGCAAATGCGGCGGCGCGCTCTTACCCTATGGCCTCCCTTCGATCTCCAGCCTCTTGCCCGTGACCGGCTCTGCCTCCGTTGCTGCTTCCCTGAACGCCCTCGATGCCCGCGCCGTGCAAGCGCGCGACTGGGCCTTTGCCTGCCTTGGTCTGAGTGTCGAGCCGGGCAGTGCCAGCTTCGCACCGGCCTCGGCCGATGCCAGCTTCCGGCGCTACTTCCGTATCGTTTCGGGCCGTATCGCCGGCGGCCAGCGCAGCTGGATCGTCATGGACGCGCCGCCCGCACAGGAAGACTGCCGGCCGTTCCTGAAAGTCGGCGCGCTGCTGCTCGAAGCCGGCGTGCATGCGCCGCAGGTGCTGGCACAGGATCTCGGGCAGGGCTTTCTGCTGCTCTCCGATCTCGGCGCCCAGACCTACCTCGATGTTCTGACCTTGGACAATGCCGATGAGCTGTTCGCGCCCGCGATCAGCACCTTGATCCAGTGGCAGCTGGCGTCGTGCCCCGGCGTGCTGCCCGATTACGACGAGCCCTTGCTGGCCCGCGAACTGGCGCTGTTCCCGGACTGGTATCTGTCCCGTCACCTCGGCGTCAGCCTGAGCGGCGACGATCTCGCCGCCTGGCAGTCGGTCTGCGCGACCCTGATCGCCGCCGCGCTCGCGCAGCCGAAGGTCTACGTGCACCGCGATTACATGCCGCGCAATTTGATGATCAGCGACCCCAATCCTGGTGTGCTCGATCACCAGGACGCGGTTTATGGCCCGATCGCCTATGACCCGATCTGCCTGTTCAAGGATGCCTTCCTGAGCTGGCCGGAAGCGAGGATCGACGCCTGGCTGCGCCGCTACCACCGGCAGGGCCTGATGGCTGGATTGCCGCTGACCGCGGATTACGTCGCTTTCCGTTGCGATGCCGACTGTATCGGCCTGCAGCGCCATCTTAAGGTGCTCGGCATCTTCGCCCGCATCAACTATCGCGACGGCAAGCCGAAGTATCTCGCCGACACGCCGCGCTTCGTCCGCTACGTGATCGATGTCGCCGCCCGCTATGCGGA
Source organism: Nevskia sp. (assembly GCF_023266035.1). GTDB lineage: Bacteria > Pseudomonadota > Gammaproteobacteria > Nevskiales > Nevskiaceae > Nevskia. Next base: position 2,652 of record NZ_JAHFRY010000032.1, on the reverse strand, counting down.
ACTGGCGCCGCTGGCGGCGCTGTTCGAACGCTGCGTGCTGCCGGTCGTGCCGCTCGCTTGATCACATGAAAGCGATGATTCTTGCGGCCGGACGCGGGGAGCGCATGCGGCCGCTGACCGACCACACGCCGAAGCCGCTGCTTCCGGTCGCTGGCCGGCCGCTGATCGAGCATCACCTGCTGCGACTGAAGGCGGCTGGCATCAGCGACATCGTCATCAATCTTGGCTGGCTCGGCGATCGGCTACGCGACCATCTCGGTGATGGACGGACGCTGGGTCTGTCGATCGCTTACTCGGAGGAAGGTTGGCCAGCGCTGGAAACTGGTGGCGGCATCTTTCGCGCCCTACCGCTGCTCGGGCCTGCGCCGTTCCTGCTGATCAATGGCGATGTCTGGAGCGATTACCCGCTGGAACGCCTGGTCGCGCGTGCGGCAAGCCTTCCGGAGCACGATCTCGCTCATCTGCTGCTGGTGGCGAATCCGCCCCACAACCGACGCGGCGATTTCGGTCTTGCTGGTGACGAGACTGGCGGCCGTCTGATCACCGCTTGCGCCGAGGCATATACCTTCAGCGGCCTATCGGTGCTGCGTCCCGAGCTGTTCGCGGACTGCACACCCGGTGCCTTTCCGCTGGCGCCGCTGCTGCGCGATGCCGCGATCCGCGGCCAGGTCAGCGCCGAGCTGTATCGCGGCAACTGGATCGACGTCGGCACGCCGGAACGGCTGGCCACCCTTGAAGCTCAACTCACGCAGGAGGTTCGATGAGCAGTCCCGAAATCCAGGTCAGCAAGGCCGCAGATGGCAAGCTGATGCAGGTGGTCAGCGCAGGTCGTCACCTGTTCAGCGTCGATGCGCCGATCGCGTCCGGCGGTGACGACGGCGGCCCTGATCCGCACGATCTGCTCAATGCCGCACTCGGTGCCTGCACCGCGCTGACGGTGACCATGGTCGCCCAGCGCCGGCAGATTCCGCTCGATGATCTGAAAGTGACGATCGCCTTCACCGAAGCCGACGGCGTCTACCGGATCACCCGCACGCTGGCCTTCATCGGTGCGCTCAGCGAGGAGCAGAAAACCTATCTGACCGGCATCGCCAACAAGTGCCCGATCCACAAGGCGCTAAGTGGGCGTTTCGAGATCAGCACCTTGACCGCCGAAGCCTGAGCGCAGTCTCAGGCGCTGGTTTCACCGGCCAGCACGCCATGCGCTTGCTGGTCGGCATGGTAGCTGGAGCGCACCATCGGGCCGCTGGCGACGTGATCGAAGCCCATCTCCAGGCCGACCACGCGCAGGCGCTCGAACTCGTCCGGGTGCACGTAGCGGCTCACCGGCAGGTGGTGCTTCGATGGCTGCAGGTACTGGCCCAGCGTGAGCATGTTGACGCCATGGGCTCGCAGGTCACGCATCACCTGCTCGATCTCTTCGATCTCTTCGCCGAGGCCGAGCATCAGGCCGGACTTGGTCGGCACGTTCGGGTGCAGGCCCTTGAAACGTTCCAGCAGATCCAGCGACCAGTCGTAATCCGAACCCGGACGAGCCTGCTTGTACAGGCGCGGCACGGTTTCCAGATTGTGGTTGAAGACGTCCGGCGGGTTGTCCTTGAAGATCGCCAGCGCCGGGTCCATGCGGCCGCGGAAGTCCGGCACCAGCACTTCGATGACCAGCTTCGGTGACGCGACGCGGGATTCGGCAATGCAGGCCGCGAAGTGGGCGGCGCCGCCGTCCTTCAGATCGTCCCGATCGACGCTGGTGATGACCACGTAGCGCAGGCCCATGTCGGCGATGGTGCGTGCCAGCTTGGCCGGCTCCTCGGTGTCCAGCGCGTTCGGGCGGCCATGGGCCACGTCGCAGAACGGGCAGCGCCGGGTGCAGATGTCGCCCATGATCATGAACGTCGCCGTGCCCTTGCCGAAGCATTCGGACAGGTTCGGGCAACTGGCTTCTTCGCAGACCGTGTGCAGGCCATTGGCGCGCAACGCCGCCTTGACCTTGGCGACTTCGGCCGATTCGCCGAGCTTGGCGCGAATCCAGTTCGGCTTGCGCAGCGGGTTGACGGTCGGCTCGACCTTGATCGGGATGCGCGCCATCTTTTCGGCGGCGCGCAGCTTGACGCCGGCGACGATCGGAGCGGGCGGGGCAGGCTGGGCAACAGGGGGCGACTGGGACACAGGGGAACCTGATGTGTCGGGAATGCCGCGTAGTTTACGGCCGCAGGGCCGATTGCGCCGGGCGCGGCACTGCTACTTTCCTACTAGCTGGGCTGTGATCTCAGGCCGCGAGCGAATCGCGCGCCTCGCGCGAAGTCGGCGTGCGGATCGAATCCGGCGCGATCGCGGTGCAGATCGCCGTATGTGCGGCGTGGGCCAGCGCGGCGCGATCATGGTCGCCGGGCTCGATCGCCGGGCAGTAGATGACTTCGGCGGTGATAGTGCCGTTCTTCAGCAGGCGATAGATGTTGCGGATCAGATCGTCATCGCCAATGAACGGCGCGGTCTTCGTGCCGTTCGCCGCAGGGCTGTAGCGCAGCGCGACCGGCTGCACCAGGCGCTTGGTTTCGATCGCCGTCGCGAACAGGCGCGGCTGGAACTTGAGCACGATCGAGCCGTCGGTGGTCGTGCCTTCCGGGAAGAACACGATCGAGTCGTGACCCAGAT
>NZ_JAHFRY010000031.1 GCF_023266035.1 Nevskia sp. | reverse complement strand
ACGAGACGCTCAAGCAGATCAATCCTCGCCTGGTTTTCGCGGCGCTTACTGGCTACGGCCACACCGGCCCGCACCGCAACCGCCCCGGCCACGACATGAACTATCGCGGCTACGCGGGCGAACTCGCGCAGAACGGGCCGCGCGGCGGCTCGCCGCAGGTCGGGGACTTCCAGGTCGCTGACCTCGCCGGCGCGCTGAGCTGCGTCATCGGCATCCTCGCTGCCGTGATCGGCGCGCGCGCCAGCGGCAGCGGCTGCTTCGTGGACGTGGCCATGCTCGACTGCACCCTTGCGCTGCAGGTGGCCACGCTGGCGGACCTGCGCACCCTCGGCCGCGTGCCGGCGCGCGGCACCGCCATGCTGTCCGGCGCCATGCCGAATTACGGCGTTTACCCCTGCGCGGACGGCCGGTATCTCGCGCTGGGTTCGCTGGAGCGCAAGTTCTTCGTCAACTTCTGCAAGCTCGCGGGCCGCGAGGATCTGCTCGAACTTCCCCATGAACCGGGTCGCAAGAGCGAGGCGCTGCGGACGGCGGTGGCGGAGCTGATCGGCCAGCGCACACGCGACGAATGGGAAGCGCTGCTCGCCGACGAAGACACTTGCGCCTCGGCGATCCTCGACATGCAAGAGGTCGTGCACAACCCGCAGATCAAGGTGCGCGGGCTGATCGAGTGGCACCAAGGCAAACCCGCCTGCGGCATGCCGATCCAGTTCGACGGCGCGCTGCGGCCCGCCCTGGCCCCCAGTCCCCGCCTGGGCGAACACAATGCGGAAGTTCTCGACGCGTCGCCGACCTGACCCATATTTTCGCCAGTTACCCAAGTCCGTCACCAGACATTGCGACCCGGAACCAGCGAGAGCCGCCTGACTGCGATCCAGCCGGACTGAGCCCTGCTGGATAGCAGGATAAAGCGCGCCCTAGGGCCGGTCGGGCCTGGGTGATCGAAAGCGAAAAAGCGACTGGGCGAGGACCGATTTCGCCGATTTTAAAAGGCCCATAGTGATTCTATGGTCCAGATCGCAGGAGAAGACGGACCTTACTCAGTGTCCGCCCAGCATGAAAAACACCTGCAGCTCGCCAACCAAGGCACCCAGAACGGCACCCGCGACAACGATGATGATCTCGTTCTCCTTGAATGCGGGACGCAGGACCGACTCGAACTCTTCCGGCGACAACGAGTTCATGCGGCCCAGGATGGTGTCGTTGATATCGAGCGCATCCATCGCGTACTTCTCGACCTCGCGCGACGCCACCGGAATCAGATCGATGATGCGTCGCGCAACCAGCTTGCGGATCTCACCGTAGCTCTCGTGGCCCAGCGCGAGCACGACCAGCGGCAGCGCGATGCCAAGCCGCGCGTCCATCGCCTCGCGTACCTGCCGGTGGACCAGGTCCACGATCCGGTCCAGCGCCGGCCCGCGCAGCAGCTCTTCGATCAGGTTGGCCGGGGTCAGCAGTTCCGAGGCCATCAGCGTGGCGTAGTCCTTCGAAACCTGGTCCTGCCGTGCGAGGAATTTGCCCTGGAAGGTCCATCCGAGAATTTTCTTGGGGCGCAGCGGGCGAAACAGGATCTGCAGCGCCACCCAGTCGCTGACGAAGCCGATCAGGCCACCAAACAGCGGCATCAGCAGCGGCTCGTGCCAGGTCATCCAGCAGGCCAGCTGCACCACGCCGAGCACAAAGCCGAACCAGAAGCCGATATTCCGGAAGAACGTCAGTTCGGGCCCGCCGACGCGCCAGAAAATATCGTTGAGCTTTTCCTTGTCGCGCACCAGGTTGGCGATGATCACGCGGCGGATGTCGAAATATTCCTCGAAATGCCCCGTCGCGGTGCTCCAGAATTCGCGCATCACCAGGGGAATTTCGGCTTGCAGCCGTTCCACCAGCTTGCGCTGGGCGAACGCCGGCAGCCTTCCCCAGAAGCCGGCCATGTAGGTCTCGCCGATTTCGCGCACCAGCGCTTCGGCCGCATCGTTCACCGGCCGCTCGAGCTCGCGCAGCATGCGCTCCGGGTCCAGGCGCTCGAACAGCTCGTTGGAATCCAGCAGGCGCGAGGCCATCAGGTCGGCCGAATGCGTCGCAATCTTGAGCGCCTTGCGCGGCAGGATGCCCTGCCAGCCGAGCCAGGGTTCGATCCCGACGAACTTGATCGGCCGGAAGATCATCTCCACCGCCAGCGTCTTGGTGACGTAGCCGACGAAGGCGGCTACCAAAGGGATCGCCAGATACACCCAGACATGGGTCTGGAAATCAGCCATCAGGGATTGCAGCGTCATGGTCGGAGACGGGGACTCGCGAAACGGATGGCACGGCTCGCCACGAGCGCAATCAGCATGGGCCGGCGTCAGCGCCCTAGCGCGATGCCCTGATCAAGTAACGAGTCTACGTGCTCCGCTGTGTAGCCCAGCGATGCCAGCACCTCGCGCGTGTGTTGGCCCAGGCCCGGTGCCGGCGCACGCACGGCGCCGGGGGTACGCGACAGCTTCACCGGAATGCCGAGGCCACGCTCGCCGTTGTCGAATTCCACGACCATCTCGCGATGCCGGGTGTGCGGATGCTCCAACACCTGCGGCAGCAGATTGACCGGACCAGCGGGCACACCGGCCTTGAGCAGGGCCTCGCACAGCTCCACCGCGTCGCGGTCCGCCAGCAGTATCCCGATCGAGGCGCGCAGCGTGACGCGATTACGGTCGCGCTCGCCATTGCTCGCGTAACGCGGATCGGCGGCGAGTTCCGGCGCACCGACGAAGTTGCAGAACTTGCGGAACTGCCCGTCGTTGCCGATACCCAGGAACACCTCGCCGCTGCGGGTCTCGAACTTGTCATAGGGCACGACGTTGGGATGGCCGCTGCCGGCCAGCGCCGGCACCTGGCCGTTGACGAACCAGTTCGCTGCATGCGGATGCAGCAGTCCGACGGCAGTATCGAACAGCGTCGCATCAACGAACTGTCCCAGCCCCGAGCGCTGCCGCTCGGCCAGCGCCAGCAGGATGCCGATGACCGCATTAAGCCCGGTCGTCATGTCCACGATGGGAATGCCGATGCGCGTCGGGCCGCTGGCGGGATCGCCGTTGACACTCATCAGGCCACCCATCGCCTGCGCCACCGCGTCGTAGCCGGGCGCGCCGCCCAGCGGGCCGTCCGCGCCGAAACCGGACACGCGGCAGTGGATCAGGCGCGGAAAGCGCTCGCGCAGCACCGCCTCGTAGCCCAGGCCCCATTTCTCCATCGTGCCGGTCTTGAAGTTCTCCACCAGCACGTCGGCGTCAGCGAGCAGGCGCAGCACTACCTCGCGGCCTTCGTCACGCGACAGGTCCAGCGCGATGTCCTGCTTGTTGCGGTTGACGCCGAGAAAATACGAGGCGGTACCGTCGACAAACGGCGGCCCCCAGGTGCGCGTCTCGTCGCCCGTCGGCGGCTCGACCTTGATCACGCCGGCCCCGTGATCAGACAGAATCTGCGTGCAGTACGGGCCACCCAGCACACGCGACAGATCGACAACCCGCAGCCCGGCAAGCGCTCCGGCACGGGCTTCCTGCGGCGAGGTAAGCATCAGTACGAGCGCGGCAGGCCCATGACCTTCTCGCCGATGTAGTTGAGCACCATCTCGCGATTCAGCGGCGCGGTGCGCAGCAGGCGCACCATAGGGTACAGATCGAAGATGCCGTATTCCTTGGTGAAGCCGTTGCCGCCGAAGCATTGCAGCGACGCATCCACCGCATGGATGCCGGCCTCGGCCGCAGCGTACTTCGCCATGTTGGCGAATTCGCCCGCCGGCAGGCCCTGATCGAAGGCCCAGGCGGCCTTGTGCGTCATCAGCCCGGCCATCTCGATTTCCGAGTGCGCTACCGCCAGCGGATGCTGAAGGCCCTGGTAGGCGCCGATCGGCACCTTGTTGAACACCTTGCGCTCGTTCGCGTAGGCCACCGCCTTGCGCAGCGCAAAACGTCCCAGGCCGACGCACAGGGCGGACAGGATGATGCGCTCGGGATTGAGCGTGTCGAACAGGATCTTGAAGCCCTCGTCGACGGTACCCAGCGCATCGGCCTCGCTCAGCTCCACGTCGTCGAAGAACAACTGCCATTGCGATTCCGGCATCGGAATGCTGACCGGGATCACGGTCTTGCTCACGCCCTTGGCGCGCATATCCATGATGAACAGCGTGAAGCCGTCGGTCTTGCGGCTGACCTCGCCGTGCGGCTTGGTGCGGCTGACCACCAGTGCGTAGTCTGCGGAATCGGCGTCGGTGATGTAGGTCTTCTGGCCCTTGAGCTTGAAGCCCTTGCCCTCGCGCCGTGCGATGGAGGTGATCTCCATCGTGTTGGAACCCGCGTTCGGCTCGGTGATGGCAAAGCAGAAACGGATCTGGCCGCGGCAGGCACCGGGCAAGTACTTCTGCTTCTGCTCTTCGGTGCCGTGCATGGCAATCAGTGCCATCGACATGGTCGAACTGGTCACCAGACTGAGCAGGGGAATGCCATTGTTGGACAGGCCTTCCATGAACAAGGCCATTTCCATCATGCCCTGCCCGGCACCGCCATAAGCCTCCGGCACCATCAGGCCGAGAAAGCCGTCGGCAGCGACCTGCGCGAGCAGCTCCTTCGGCGGCTGGTGCTTCTCGGCATACGTCATCCAGTAGCGGCGGTCGTACTGCTGCGACACCTTGTCGCCGTACTCCAGAATCATCCGCTGCTCGGCACTCAGTTCAAAATTCAAAGTTCGATCTCCCGATGTGAAAAAGTGGGTCTGTCCTGCGGCCCGGATCGGCGTCCTGATTGCTCCGGCCTGCTGAGAAAGATTGCGGATGGCAGAGGTCGCGAAGCGGGCAGCTCGCGACCCCGGCACCCTTTGACGCCAACTCGATGCGTCCTGACGGCAGGCGTGGCGATGCACATTTCTTTGCGGTCCCTTACTGCGCCGATGGAAACTTCGGTGCCCGCTTCTCGCGCACGGCCTTGACGCCTTCCGGCGCGTCTTCGCCGAGGAAGCAGAGCATTTCCATCGCCAGCGAACTCTCGAAGATCGGCCTTGCCATGTTCATCCAGCCGTTGAGCGAGCGCTTGGTCAGGCGGATGGCGCCCTGACTGCCGGCGGCGAGCTTGTCGGCCACCGCCAGCGCCTTGTCCATCAACTGTGCACGCGGCACGCAGGCGCTGACCAGGCCGATGCGCTCAGCTTCCTTGCCGTCGATGAACTCGGCGGTGAGCAGGTAGTACTTGGCCTTGGCCATGCCGCAGAGCAGCGGCCAGATGATGGCGGCATGGTCGCCCGCGCCGACGCCGAGCTTGACGTGGCCATCGGTGATCTTGGCTTCCTCGGCCATGATGCTGATGTCTGCGAGCATGGCGACCGCCAGACCTGCGCCGACCGCGACGCCGTTGATGGCGGAGATCACCACCTTCTCGCAATTCATGATGCTGTAGACCACATCGGCGGCCTCCTGCATCACGACGCTGATCTCCTTCGGATTGCCGACCATGTTGCTGATCCATTCCAGATCGCCACCCGCGGAGAAGGCGCGGTCGCCGGATCCGGTGATCACCGCCACCTTGGTCTTGGCGTCGTCGTGTACCACCTGCCAGATCTTGGTCAGTTCCCAATGCAGGCGCGCGTTGGTGGCGTTCATCACCTCGGGACGATTGATCGTGATGACGAGCACGCCATTGGCGCGGTGTTCGAATTTGAGGAACTGGAAGTCTTCGTAGGTCATGGCGATCTCGGTATGAAGGATGAGTCGTTGGGGTGGGTGAATTCAGACGATGCGGTAGATCATCGAGCCGGTGGCGACCAGGCGACGCGCCTCGGTGTCTTCGACGATCTCGACGTCGCAGAAGATCAGTTCCTTGCCGCGACGACGCACCGCGCCGGTGGCAACGATGGCGGCGCCCATCGCGGCACCGACGAAGTTCACCGTGAGGGTCACGGTGGAAGCCTTCATGCCGCGTGCGATGTCATGACCCGACCAGGCGGCAAGCGCGCCAGTCAGATCGAGCAGGCTTGAGATCACGCCGCCATGCAGTGCGTTGCCGCCGCCACAGAGTTCCATGCGGTGCGGCAGGCGCACGACGGCGCGGTCGATCGCGGTCTCCACCACCTCGATGCCCAGCACTTTCTGGAAGCCAATGCCGGGGAACATCTCGATCAGCGCCGCGATCTGCGGTGCCAGTGTGGAATTTTCAGACATGGAAAAACCTTCGGGTCGGTAAGGAAATCAGGAATGAAGCTGGACGCGGCCATTGCTCAGCACGACGGTGTCGCGAGCGGCCACGCGGGTGCGGAACGACCACAGCGCGCCGTCGCGCCAGATGTCGGTGGTCAGCGACTCGCCCGGGAAGACCGGCGCAGTGAAGCGTGCGTGCATCGAGGCGATGCGGCTCACGTCGTAGTCCAGCGCCTTGACCAGCGCATGCCCGGCCACGCCAAAGGTGCAAAGGCCATGCAGGATGGGACGCTCGAACTTCGCCGCACGCGCCACCTTGGGATCGGCGTGCAGCGGGTTGTCATCACCGGACAGGCGATAGATCAGCGCCGCCTGCGGCAGCGTATCGAGCGTGATTGAAATATCCGGCGTGCGCGTGGGCAGCTCATGCACCGGCGGCACCGGACCGGTCGGTGCGCCGATGCCCCCGTCACCGCGGCAGAACGTGGTGTTCGGCAGCGTCGCCAGCAACTCACCGGTGGCGGCGTCGGTGATGATTCGTTCTGAGTAGACGAGGATGCCCTTGCCGGCCCCCTTGTCGACGATGTTCTTCACCCGCGTGCGTCCGATCAGTTCGCCTTCGGGCGGCGGCAGCTTGTGGATGATCAGGCCCTGCTCGCCGTGAACGATGCGCACCCAGTCCACGCCGGTATCCGGCTTCTTCCACCAGAAGCCGGGATGGCCCAGCACCACCGGGTAGGTCGGCAGCACCTGCAGGCCGTCCTCGTAGACGAAGCGCAGTTGCTGTTCGTCCATCGGGTCCGCACCGAGTCCCAGACCCAGGGCGTAGAGCATGGTGTCCTTGCGCGTGTACTTCTGCCGGACGTCCGGAATCGGGTAATTCAGCAGCTTCTGGTAATCGACCGCCATGACTCAGATCGGGTCCCAGGAGAACACTTCACCAGAGATTTCCAGCGGAAAGAAACTGGACTTGAACGCCGGCAACGCCTGTTCGGCAATGGTCTGCGGGGTCCAGCCCTCGCTGCGGTGCACGCTGCGGATGGGGCGCGGCTGGCTCATCAGGAAAATCTCGTTGGCCCTCACGGCGAAGATCTGGCCGGACACGTCCTTGGCGGCGTCGCTGGCGAGGAACACGGCCATCGGTGCGATCTTTCCCGACTCCATCTTCTTGAGCTTCTCCACGCGCGCCTGCTGTGCCGGCGTATCGGTGGGAATCGCGCCGATCATGCGGCTCCAGGCAAACGGCGAGATGCAGTTGGAGCGCACGTTGTAGCGCCGCATGTCCAGTGCAATGGATTTGGACAGTGCTGCGACACCCAGCTTGGCTGCCGCGTAGTTGGCCTGGCCCATGTTGCCGATGAGGCCGGAGGTCGAGGTCATGTGCACATAGGCACCTGAACTCTGCGACTTGAAATACGGTGCGGCGGCGCGCGACACAAAGAAGCTGCCGTGCAGATGCACGTCGATGACGGCGCGCCACTCATCCACGCTCATGTTGAAGAAGAAACGATCGCGCAGGATGCCGGCGTTGTTCACCACCACGTCGATGCGGCCGAAGGTATCCATCGCGCACTGCACGATGCGACCCGCCGCCACCCAATCCGACACGCTCTCGTAGTTGGCCACCGCGCGGCCGCCACGACTCTCGATCTCGCGCACCACTTCGGCGGCCGGCGTTTCTCCGGATTCGCTGCCGTCCACCGACACGCCGAGGTCGTTGACCACCACGGCCGCACCTTCGGCGGCCATCTGCAGGGCCATGTCGCGACCGATGCCGCGGCCGCTGCCGGTGACCACCACCACCTTGCCTTCCATCATCTTGTTCATCGCGTGTCTCTCTCGTATTCGTATTGCACTCAGGACGGCAGGCCCAGCACCTGCGAGGACAGGATGTTTCGCTGGATCTCGTTGGAGCCGCCGTAGATCGTGGCGGGCCGCGCGTTGTAGTAGCTGGTCAGCCAGTCGAAGGACTCGCCGCCGATGTCCACGTCGCCCACCAGACCGCCGGCGCTGCCGGCGGTCTCTACCAGCAACTGCGAAATCTTCTGGTAGTTCTCGGTGCCGACGATCTTGAGCATGGAGACATCAGAGCCCAGCGTCTCGCCGCGCCGCACCTGGTCGACGAAGCGCTCGTACAGCGCCGCGTGATCCAGGACGTCGAGCTTGTAGCGCGCGTAGGTATCCATGAAGCCCTGGTCTTCGGTCAGACCCAGTTGCAGTGCCAGTTCTTCCAGGCGCGCCATCGCGTACTGGCTCTGCTTGGGGCCGCCGATGCCGATGCGCTCGAAGCTCAGCAGCGCCTTGGCAATGGTCCAGCAGCGATTCAATTCTCCGACGATGTTGGCTGCGGGCACGCGCACGTCGCGCAGGAAGGTCTCGCAGAATTCCTCGTGGCCGGCGAGGTTGCGGATCGGCCGCAATTCGACGCCCGGCGTGCTGGTTTCCGCCAGCAGGAAGCTGATGCCTTCCTGCTTCTTGGCCTTCTTGTCGGTGCGCACCAGCATGAAGATGTGGGTGGCGTCCTGGGCCAGCGAGGTCCAGGTTTTCTGTCCGTTGACGATGAAGTGGTCGCCATCGAGCACCGCCTCGGTACGCAGGCTGGCCAGGTCGGAGCCGGCATTGGGTTCGGAATCGCCCTGGCACCACACGTGCTCGCCGGAAAGGATCTTCGGCAGGTAGTAGGCCTTCTGTTCCTCAGTGCCGTGCTGGATCAGCAGCGGCCCGACCATGACGATGCCCATGTCCGGCGCACGGCCGATGCCGTGCAACTCCAGCTCTTCCATGAAGATGAGGAGCTTGGGCGGCGTGAGTCCCATGCCACCGTATTTCTGCGGCCAGGCCGGCGCCAGCCAACCCTGCTTCGACAGGGTGAGGTACCAGTCCTTCACCTGCACCCAGCGCAGGCGGGTCTTGGGATAGCGCAGATGTTCCGGGTAGTTCGCGTGGAAGAACGCTCGCACCTGGCTGCGGAAGTCCTCGTCGGACAGGGTGTTCCAGTCGGTCTTTTGCATGGTGTTCAGCCCTCGCTGGCGGCCACGGGGGGATTCAGCCGCACGTAGCGCCGACGATGCGCCTGGGCGTTGCCCAGCCAGGGTGCCAGCGACAGCACCCGGTTGACGTAGAGACTGAGGTCGTATTCGTCGGTCACGGCAATGCCGCCGTGCAACTGGATCGCTTCGCGCGCGGTGGACATCGCGGCCTCGCCCGCACGCGCCTTGGCGCGGCTGGCCATGCTAGTACGCGTGTGCTGCGGCACGTCGTCATCGAGCGCGGCGACGGCCTGGCCGACCACGGCACGGGTGAGTTCTTCCTGGATCAGCATGTCCGCCGAGCGGTGCTGCAAGGACTGGAAACTGCCGATGGCCTTGCCGAACTGCATGCGTGTCTTGAGGTAGTCGAGCGTCATGGCGCGCATGCGCACGATCAGCGCGAGCAGTTCCACCGCGTTCATCACAAGGGCCTCATCGAGCGCGGCCGCCAGGTCTTCGCGCTTCAACGTCAGCGCAGCAGCCGCGCTCACCCGCAGCTGGGTCGCGCGCAGGCGTGCCAGTGAGGTACCGTCGGCCTGCGCCTCGGTTTTCATTTCGAGTCCGCTGCTACCCGGTTCGACCGCGAACAGCGCGACACCTTCCGGCGTTGAAGCGAGCAGCAGATACACGGTCGCGCCGCTGCCCGGGCGCACGAATCGCGCCTCGCCCTCGAGCGTCCAGCCCTCGCCCGCGCGCACCGCAGTGAACGGCGGCTGCTCCAGTTCCAGGCTGCCCGCGACGTTCTGCCAGGCAACCGCCGGCACTGACGTTCCTTCGGCAAGGGCGCCGAGCAATTCATCGCGCCGCGCGGACTTCGCGCAGCGCCGCAGCGCCCCGGCCGCGAGCACGGCGACCGGCACCAGCGGCTCCGGTGCGAGCTGTGCCGAAAGCCCTTCGATGACCACGCGCGCTTCGGCGAAGCCCAGGCCGAAGCCACCGAATTCCTCGGGCAGCAGCAGGCCGGCCCAGCCCTGTCCCGCCAGTTCCGCGAACATCGCCGGATCGAACTCCGGCTGCGCCTTGCGCAACTTGCGCGCGCGCATCAGCGGCAGGCGGCCGGCCGCGAACGCAATGACGCTGTCCCGCAGCAATCGAACCTGGTCGTCGCGCTCGGCCAGGGCGGCGGCGTCTGGAGTGGGTTTGTCAGTCATCAGTCTGGTAGCCCTCAGTAGCTCTTGGGAAGGCCGAGCACTTTCTCGGCGATGTGGCACAGGATCAGTTGCGGGCTGATCGGTGCGATGCGCGGAATCATCATCTCGCGCAGGTAGCGTTCGACGTGATACTCCTTGGCGTAACCCATGCCGCCGTGCGTCGCCATCGCGCGCGTGCAGGCGCGAAAGCCTACCTCCGCAGCGTAGAACTTGGCGGCATTGGCGTCCGGCCCGCAAGGCAGACCCTGGTCGTATTTCCAGCCAGCGCGGCGCGTCATCAGCTCGGCGGCTTCGAGTTCGATCCAGCTTTCCGCCAGCGGATGCTGGATCGCCTGGTTCTGGCCGATGGGGCGCCCGAACACCACGCGCTCCTTGGCGTAGTCCACCGCGCGGTTGAGCGCGGCGCGGCCCAGGCCCACCGCCTCGGAGGCGATCAGCACGCGCTCCGGGTTGAGGCCATGCAGGATGTATTCGAAGCCGCGACCTTCCTCGCCCACGCGGTCCTCGTCGGACACCGGCAGGCCGTCGATGGCCAGTTCGTTGGAGTCCACGCAGTGGCGGCCCATCTTGTCGATCTCGCGGATGTCGACATAACGGCGATCCAGCGGCGCATAGAACAGGGTCATGCCCTGCGTGGGCTTCCTGCACTGCTCGATGGGCGTGGTGCGGGTGAGGATCAGGATCCGGTCAGCGACCTGCGCGGTGGAAATCCACACCTTGCGCCCGTGCAGCACGTAACCGCCCTTGACCCGCTCGGCGCGCGTCTTGAGGTGCGTGGTGTCCAGGCCGGCATCGGGCTCGGTCACTCCGAAACAGGCTTTCTGCTCACCCTTCACCAGCGGTGGCAGGTAACGGTGTTTCTGCTCCTCGGTGCCGTACACCACCACCGGCTGCAACCCGAAGATGTTCATGTGGATGGACGAGGCACCGGACAGGCCCGCGCCGGACTCGGCGATGGTCTGCATCAGGATGCTCGCCTCGGTAATGCCCAGCCCCGAGCCGCCGTAGGCTTCAGGCGTGCAGATGCCGAGCCAGCCGGCATCGGCCATCACGCGGTGGAAGTCGTGCGGGAAGCCGCCGTGCTTGTCTTTGTCCAGCCAGTAATTCGCGTCGAAACGCGCGCACAGTGTGCGCACCGCCTCGCGGATGCTGTCGTGTTGCTCGTTGGGCTGGAAGTTCAAGGACGTCAAGGTTCGGGTTGTGGATGGAGACGGCAAACACGCCATTCATCTAACAAGCGTTCGACAGTCTATCCGCTCAGGGTCGATGCCTGCAACGCGACGATGAGCGCGCCGCCTGCGACCCGCATCGGCCAGCAGCACCTAGCGTCGGCATCGACGTGGCGCCGCAGCGATCAGGCTCTGCGGCAGCGCACGCGCAAGCCCTCAAGCCCGCGCACGATCATCGAGTCGCTGAACCTTGGCGTCTCCACCAGCTCGATGTCGCGCAGCCGTTTCAGGATGATCGGCCAGGCGATGCGCGCTTCCATGCGGGCCAGCGGGGCGCCGAGGCAGAAGTGGATGCCGTAGCCGAAGGTCAGGTGCGGATTCGGATCGCGCGAGATGTCGAAGCGGTCGGGATCATCGAACACGGCGGGATCGCGATTGGCCGCAGCCACAAACTGGAAGATGCGGCTGCCCGCCGGCATCCGCTGCCCGTGCAGTTCCACGTCCTCGTTGAGAACGCGCACGCCCGCAAGGCCCGGCCCATCCCAGCGCAGGATTTCCTCAACGGCGTTCTCGACCTGCCTGCGGTCATGCAGGCCGGCGCGCAGGCCTTGCAGCTGCTCCGGCCAGCGCAGCAGCGCGTAGAGCCCGTTGCCGAACAACTGCGTGGTGGTCTCATGACCCGCGAACAGCAGCAGCACGCAGGCAGCGACGAGCTCGTCACCGGACAGGAAATCGCCCTTTTCTTCCGCCACCACCATACGAGAGATGATGCCGCCGTCGGACTGCTTGCGCAGCCGCTGCGCCATCTGCCCGAAATAGTCATGCATCTCGCGGATCGCTGCGTCGGCACGGCCATAGCGATCCGGCGACAGACGCGAGGTCAGCACGAAGGATGCGAGTTCATCGGACCAGCGCTTGAGGTGCGCCACGTCTTCGCGCGGCACGCCGAGAATTTCGGCGATCACCATCGCCGGCAGCGGGTAGGCGAACGCGCGGATGAAATCGACTTCGCCGTCCTGCTCTGCGAGCTCATCCACCAGCGACTCCACCATCTCCGCGATGGGCCCTTCCATGTGCGCCAGCACCGAAGTGGTGAAGGCCTTGTTCATGAGATTGCGCAAGCGGCCGTGATCGGGCGGATCGTTGAATACCGCCCATAGCGAAAGGTTCTTCTCCAGCGCCGCCAGCCGCTCCCGCCGAGTCGGGTCCATATGTGCGAAGAACGGTCGCAGGCGGTTGGCGGAGTAGCGCGGATCGCGCATGGAATTGCGCACGTCCTCGTAGCGCGTGATGACCCAGCCGGCCATCGCCTCGCTGAAGTGCAGCGGCTCGTTTTCACGCAACCGCGCCAGCGCCGGAAACGGGTTCTGGATCACCTCCGCGTCGCGCGGGTCGAAGTGCCCGGATGACGGCGTGCTCGCGACTCCAGAGGCGGTCTCCATCGGCTCAGATGCGCTCGACGATCAGCGCAATACCCTGGCCGACCCCAATGCACATCGTGCACAGGCCATATCGTCCGCCGCTGAGTTCCAGTTGTGCCACGGCGGTCATCACTAGGCGCGCGCCGGAGGCACCGAGCGGATGACCCAGCGCAATCGCACCGCCGTTCGGATTGACCCGCGCATCGTCATCGGCCAGCCCCAGGTCGCGGGTCACGGCGAGACCCTGCGCGGCGAAGGCCTCGTTGAGTTCGATCACGTCCATCTGGCCGATGTTCAGGCCCGTGCGCGCCAGCAGTTTCTTCACCGCCGGGGCCGGAGCAAATCCCATGATGCGCGGCGCGTTGCCGACGCTGGTGGCCGCGACCACGCGCGCGCGCGGCTTGAGGCCGTGACGCTCGGCGCCCTCGGCCGAGGCGATCAACATCGCGCAGGCACCGTCGTTGACCTGCGAGGCATTGCCTGCCGTCACCGAGCCGTCCGGGCGCACGATGCCCTTGAGCTTGGCCAGCCCTTCGAGCGTGGTGTCCGGGCGCGGCGGCTCGTCGGCGTCCAGACGCAGCGGCTCGCCTTTCTTCTGCGGCAGCAGCACCGGCTCGATCTGACCCTTAAAGAAGCCTTCTGCCAGCGCCCTGGCGTAGCGCTGCTGACTGCGCAGCGCGAACGCATCCTGCGCGGCGCGTTCGATCTTGAACTGCTCGGCCACGTTCTCGGCTGTCTCCGGCATGCTGTCCACGCCGTAGCGCGCCTTCATCAACGGATTGATGAAGCGCCAGCCGATGGTGCTGTCCTCGATCTTCACGGCGCGCGGAAAAGCGCCGTCGGCCTTGGCCATGATGAACGGTGCGCGCGTCATGCTCTCCACGCCGCCGGCGATCAGCAGGTCGCCCTCGCCGGCCTTGATCGCTCGCGCTGCAATCGCCACCGCATCGAGGCTGGATCCGCAGAGCCGGTTGATGGTGCCGCCGGGGACTTCCTGCGGCAGCCCGGCGAGCAGCAGCGCCATCCGCGCGACATTGCGGCTGTCTTCGCCTGCGCCATTGACGCAACCGTAGATCACGTCATCGAGCGCAGACCAATCGATCCCCGGATTGCGGCGCATGAGCGCCTGGATCGGCAACGCGGCGAGATCGTCCGCGCGAATGCTGGCAAGAATGCCGCCGTAGCGGCCGAAAGGGGTGCGTACCGCATCGCAGATAAAAGCGTCCCGCATGGTGGTGGGTTCCTGTGTGTGGCCGTTGCAAGGCTTGTCGCGATCAGCCGCCGGTGGGTGTGCCAAGCGCGTATTCGCGCGCTTCATCCTCGGCCCGGGTCCAGATTTCCTTGGCAATGGGCGAGTGCATTTCTTCCATGATGTGACCGACCAGACCGATCGCGCGGGCCAGCACGCCGATCCCGCGGCAGGCCGTCCAGGCGATCCCGAGTTCCGAGCAGCAGGCACCGATGGCACCGGTCGCATTGATCGGCAGCACCTTGCCGTAGACCCGCGCGGCCTCGTCGGCGACGCGCTCCATCAGCGCGATGTAAGGGCCGTCGAAGCCGTTCTCGCGCGCAATCGCGAACAGCCGCGGCGTGCGCGGATCAATCGGCTTGTGCAGCGGATGTCCGATGCCCGGAATGATGGCTTTTCGCGCGTGCCAGTCGGCGACGATGCTCTTCGCCATCGCATCCAGATCGCCGGGATTCCTGCGGTCCGGAATCGCTGCCTGCAGCAGCTTGGCCGACCCTTCCGTGGTCCCGACGAACACCGTGCCCAGGCCGCCGAGCCCGGCCGCGACCGCTCCCTGAATCGACTCCGGCGCCCCGGCATAGGTAAGCCGCGCCGCGAGCGCGCTGGGCGTCAGGCCGTGTTCGACCAGGGTCACGGCGAGCGCGTTGAACAGCACGGACTCCTGCGGCGTCGGGACGCGTCCCATCATCTCCAGAAAAGCCATGTCGCCAAGATTGATCTTGCCTAGCAGTTCACCGGGCAGATCGAAGCCACGGACGACGATGCGGTCGGGCGTGGAGAATCCCATCGTGGTGCGGATGGGCTTGCGTTTGCTGGACATTGGAACTCCGAAGTGATGGGTTTTCAGGAAAAGTTTGGCTTGCGCTTCTCACGGAACGCGGTAACGCCCTCGCGCGCATCCGGCGTCATGAACAGGAACGGGAATGCATCGCGCGCGGCGCGCAGATCGTCGCCGCCCAGGCCACGGTTGTAGAAGGACTTGGCCATGCGCACGGCCATGGCCGGCTTGGAGGCAATCCTTTCGGCCATCGCCATCGCTTCTTCGAGCAGACGTTCGGGAGCCACCGTGCGCAACGCGATGCCGAGGCGCACGGCTTCCTCGGCGCTGATCGGATCGCCAAGCATCGACATCTCCTTGGCCTTGGGCCGGCCGACGATATCGGCCAGACGCACCACCGCAAAGCCCGGCAGCAGGCCCAACTGGATTTCCGGCACGCCGAACTTCGCGCGCTCCGAGGCAAGAATGAAGTCGCAGGCGATGGCCAGTTCGAAGCCGCCACCGAACGCCATGCCGTTGACCGCCGCGATCAGCGGCTTGCTGCACGATTCCGGCGCGGCGAGAAACGTCACGATCTCCTCGATGAACTGTTTGACCGCGCTGGCGGCGAAGTCGAAGCCGCTGATGTCGGCACCGGCGCAAAAGGCTTTCTCGCCGCTGCCGGTGATGATGCCGACGCGGATCTCGGGATCGGTCTCGATGCGCGCCAGGCTCGCGGTGACGCCTTCGCGAATGCCGGCCGACAGCGCGTTGAGCTTGCCCGGCTCGTCCAGGGTGATCAGCGCCACGGCGCCGCGCTTCTCGAAGTTCACGCTGCCGAATCTCATCGGTTTTCTCCTTGGTTCATGGGGTTCTCAGGGTTGTCAGTCGGTCATCGCAGCCGGCACGTCGCCGCGCAGAAGTAGGTGAAAGCAGAGGACGACGGACTCAGAAGTCGGCGGGCGCTCGCGCCGGGCGAACGCCATCCGGCATCCAGTTATCAAGACCGTCTTCGAGCGGGATCCCCAGCGTCAGCAGCAGTTGCGAAAACGTGCGCCAGTTGCCGATGGCAACCACCAGTTCCAGCCGCGCCTGGATGCTGGTGACGTGACGCTCGCACTCTGCCCAGGTGGACTCCGATATCCGGCCGGTGTCCATGGTTTCGTCCGTGGCGCGCAGGATCGCGCGATCCGCAGCGCTCAGAACGGTGGCGCTTTCCCACGACCGGCAGGCCAGCAGCACGTTCTCCGGAATGCCCATGTCGCGGGCGAAGCGCCAGTGCTGCGTCCATTCGTAGTTGGAGCCGGTGAGCCAGCCGATCCGCATGATGATCAGCTCGCGCAAACGGCCATCCAGGTGATTGCCCTCCAGCAGCAACATCTTCAGCAAGCCACCCAGCGAGCGCGCCAGGGCAGGGTGGTGCAGCAGCACCCGGAACACGCTGAGCGGGGCCATGATCGCGGGGAGACCTTCGCGCGCGGCGATGGCGCGGGCCTCCTCGACACTCATCATGGGAATACGCAGCGCGCTGCCGCGCGCAGGGGGAGCTGCGGTCATGGTGGCACTCTTGATTGGCGTTATTGGCGTTGGAACATCGAAATCCGGGAAAGATTTGGCGGGTTGCGGACCGTCGCACTTTCCCTAACAACTGTTAGACAGTATGCTGGCTCGCGACAGAATTCAACTTCCGAACGAGGGGATCGGCATGCTTCCCAAGAGCAGTCTTGCCATGGTGCTGACCGCCAAACGCCGGCTGGAGAAAATGGACATTCCTCTGCCCGACATCGACGAGGACTCGGCGATCCTGCGGGTCGAGGTCTGCGGCATCTGCGGCAGCGACTACGAACAGTTCGAAGACGTGCTGGGCATGCCCATGCCCGTGGTACCCGGTCACGAACCGCTTGGCATCATCGAGAAGATCGGCGACCGCGCCGCGAAACGCTGGAAGGTGGACGTAGGTGATCGCGTGGCCGTGGAGACGATGATCGCCTGCCACTGCTGCAACACCTGCCTGTCGGGCCGCTATCACCTGTGCGGCGACCGGCGCATCTATTCCTACATCCCGCTCAGCGATGCGCCGGGCCTGTGGGGCGCGTACTCGGAGTACATGTACCTGCATCCGAACGCCATCGTGCACAAGATGAGCAAGGCCCTGAAACCCGAGATTGCGGTGATGTTCAATCCGCTCGGCGCAGGCTTTCGCTGGGCGGTCGAGATTCCGCGTACCAAGCCGGGCGATACCGTGGTCATCATGGGGCCGGGGCAGCGCGGCCTGTCCAGCGTGATCGCGGCGCGCCGCGCGGGCGCCAAGAAGATCATCGTCACCGGGCTGGCGGCCGATGCGAAGAAGATGGAACTCGCGCGTCTGTTTGGCGCCGATCACTGCATCGACGTGGAGAACGAGGACGCGCGCAAGCGCGTGGCCGAACTCACCGGCGGCGTCGGCGCCGAAGTGGTGGTGGACGTGTCCTCGTATTCCACGCGGCCGGTGCTCGACTCGCTGTACTTCGTGCGGGCGGGAGGCACCGTAGTGCTGGCCGGGGTCAAGGGCTTCAAGCCTATTCCGGACTTCGTGTCCGATCACATCGTGATGAAAGAAATCACCATCAAGGGCGCCATCGGCGTGACCTCCAGCGGCTATCGCAGCGCCATCGACCTGATCGAATCCGGCACCGTGCCGGTGGAGAAGATGCACACCCACGACTTCGACCTGGTGGACGCCGAACTCGCCATCAAGACACTCGCGCGCCAGATTCCCGGCGACGAGTCCATCCACTCCTGCCTGGTCCCTGGGCGCGGGTAATCCACATTCCGATCTGCCTGCCGGTCGAGGGGCATTCGCACGCAGGGCGTTCATGCACTCAGCTGTCGTTTCGGCACAGCCGGTCCTAGGTCATCGCGGCGGTCTGGCCCTGGCTGCTGGCGGCGCGGTCCTGCTGTCGGCCAAGGTGGTCTTCGTCAAACTGCTCTATCAGCACGGGCTGGACGCGGTGGACGTCATCACCCTGCGCATGCTCACTGCGGGCCCGCTGTTCCTGGCGGTCGCGATCTGGACCTGGCGGCAGGCCCCGCGCCTGCGGACGGTCGATCTGCTGCGCGTCGCCGGGCTGGGATTCATAGGCTACTACGCGTCGAGCATGCTCGACCTGATCGGCCTGCAATATGTCAGTGCGGGACTCGAAAGGCTGATCCTGTTCCTCACGCCCAGCTTCGTGCTGCTGCTCGGCATCGTGTTCCTGCGGCGCCGGGTACAGCCCCGGCAATGGTTGTCGCTGGCGCTGGCCTACGCCGGAATCGTGCTCGTGTTCTGGCACGAACTGGGCAGCTTCGGACGCCCCAACCTGGCTTGGGGCGCCTCGTTGATCGCCGTCAGCGCCGTGCTCTACGCCGTGTACCTGCTGCTCAGCGAGCGGCTGATGCAAGGCATGGGCGCGGTGCGTCTGGTGGCGCTGGCGATGTGCGTCTCCACATTCCTGTGCGTGGCGCAATACCCGCTGATCCACCCGATCGAACGCCTGCTGGAATGGCCGGCGCCGGTGTGGTGGCTTTCGCTGGCCAACGGAACGCTGTGCACGGCTCTGCCGATCTTCATGACCATGATGGCGGTAAGGTCCATCGGCGCAGGACACGCCACCCAGGCCGGCATGATCGGACCCGCGAGCACGCTGCTGCTCGCGGCCTGGCTGCTGCACGAGCCGGTCACCGCCATCCAGCTCGCCGGCACCGCCCTGGTCACCGTCGGCATCCTGATGCTGTCGTCCCTGCAGCCGGCATCTCGACCCGCCCCTCTGGTTCCGTAGCCCGCCGCAGCCTCTGCGGCCGCTGCAGCGCGTCTGTCACGAAAGGCGTGTCGTCATTATGGTGAATCGCCACCCTGCCGTCGCATCACATCTCGCTCATCTGGCTCTCCCGAGGGAAATATTAGATATAATTCTAACGGCTGTTTGTTATATTTAACCCTCAGTCGCCAACGCCGAACGATCGTTGGCGCTGCCTCACCGAACAGCCGAGACTTCAAATGATTCTTACCGACGACCAGCGCGCACTACGCGACACCGCCCGGCGTTTCGCCGAACAGAAACTGCTGCCGGACTACCAGAAGCGTGAAAAGTCCGAGCGCCTGGATCGCGACCTGGTGCGCGAGATGGGCGAGCTAGGCCTTATCGCGCCCGACCTGCCGGAGCAGTACGGAGGTCTCGGTGCCAGCGGCCTGACCACCGGCATCCTGATCGAACAGATCGGCTGGGGCGACATCAATGTCAGCTACGTGCCGCTGATGGCCTCGCTGACCGGCAAGGTGATCGCGGGGTATGCAAAACCCGCGCTGGCCGAATACTGGCTGCCGCGCATGATCCTCGGCGAATCCATCGTCGCGCTGGGTCTGACCGAGCCGCGCGGCGGCTCGGACGCCGCCAACCTGCTCCTCAAGGCCCGCCGCGACGGCGATTCCTGGGTGCTCAATGGCGAGAAGACCTCGATCAGCTTCGCCGACCAGGCCGACGCCATCGTCCTGTTCGCCCGCACCGGCGCGGTGGAGGACGGCGCACGCGGCATCAGCGCCTTCCTGGTTCCGCTGACGCTGCCCGGCGTGCAGCGCACGCACTTCAACGACTCCGGCAGCAAGATCATCGGCCGCGGCTCGGTCTTCTTCGACGACGTGCGCATCCCTGCCGACCACCTGCTGGGCGACGAGAACAAGGGCTTCGTGCAGGTGATGCAGGGCTTCGATTACAGCCGCGTGCTGATCGCGCTGCAGTGCATCGGCTCGGCGCAGGCCTCGCTCGATGAAGCCTGGGCCTACAGCACGGAACGCACCGCCTTCGGCGCGCCGCTGGCGCAGTACCAGGGCGTAAGCTTTCCGCTGGCCGAATACGACACGCTGATCGCCGCCACCCGCCAGCTCTGCTACCACGCGCTGGAACTGCGCGATGCGGGCGAGGCGCACACCGCCGAGGCCGCGATGGTGAAGTGGCTCGGACCCAAGACCTCTGTCGACGCGATTCACCAGTGCCTGCTGACCTTCGGCCACTACGGCTGGTCGATGGACCTGCCGCACCAGCAGCGCCTGCGCGACGTGATGGGCCTGGAGATCGGCGATGGCACCGCCCAGGTGATGAAGCTGATCGTGGCCCGCGAGCGCGTCGGCCGCGTCGCGGTGCAGTACGCCAGGGACAGCAAGAAGTGAGCGCGGTCGTCGGCGCGGAACTCGCGGCGTTCCAGCCGCTGCGCAATCCACCATTCAAGGCGCGTTGAATCCATGGGCATCCTGTCGTCCCGAGTCTCGCCACGCAGCGAGACCTTCGCGCTCAACCAGGCCGCCTACGCCGAACGCATCGCGAACCTGCACGCGCGTCGCGTCGAGGCGCGCGCCGGCGGCCCGGAAAAAATGCGCGCCAAACACCTGGCGCGCAACAAGGTGCTGCCGCGGCATCGAATCGAACTGCTGATGGACCCAGGCTCGCCGTTCCTCGAGCTCGGCGAACTCACCGGCGACGGCCGCTACGAGGGCGTTCCGCCCGGTGCCGGCATCATCACCGGCGTCGGTCTGGTCTCCGGCCGCCCGTGCATGATCATCGCCAACGACGCCACCGTGAAAGGCGGAACCTACTTCGGGCTGACCTGCAAGAAGCACGTCCGTGCGCAAGCCTTTGCCTGGCAACACCGGCTGCCCTGCATCACCCTGGTGGACAGCGGCGGCGCCTTCCTGCCCGATCAGGCCAACATCTTTCCGGACGACGGCCAGTTCGGCTCCATCTTCCACAACCAGGTCGGCATGTCCGGCGACGGCATTCCGCAGATCGCGGTGGTGATGGGCCCCTGCACGGCCGGCGGTGCGTACATCCCGGCGCTGTGCGACGAAGTCGTGATCGTGCGCGGCCAGGGCTTCATGTACCTGGGCGGCCCCGAACTCACCTTCGCCGCCACCGGCGAAACCGTCGACGCCGAGTCGCTCGGCGGCGCGGCCATGCATTGCAGCAAGAGCGGCGTCACCGACCATATTGCAGAGGACGACCGCCACGCCCTGCTGATCGCGCGCAACATCGTGCGCGAACTGGGACAGGTGCCGCCGTCGCGCCGCAAGCAGGAGCCCTCGCGGCCACCGCGCTTCGATACGGCGGAGATCTACGGCATCATCTCGCGCGATCCGAAATACCCGACCGACACACGCGAGATCCTGGCGCGACTGGTGGACGACAGTGAATTTCAGGAATTCAAGCCGCTGTACGGCGAGACCCTGCTGACCGGCTTCGCCCGCATCCACGGTTACGAGATCGGCATCCTCGCCAACAATGGCGTGCTGTTCCCGGACAGCGCGATGAAGGGCACCCACTTCATCAACCTGTGCTGCCAGCGCGACGTGCCACTGCTGTTCATGAGCGACGTCACCGGCTTCATGGTCGGGCAGGATGTCGAGCAGGCCGGCATCGCCAAGCACGGTGCCAAGATGATCACCGCGATGAGCTCGGCGCGCGTGCCCAAGTACACGCTCAACATCGGCGCCTCCTACGGCGCAGGGTATCTGGCGATGTGCGGGCGGGCGTTCAAGCCCACAGCCATGTTCGCGTGGCCCAATGGCCGCTCCGGAATCATGGGGCCGGAACAGGCAGCGATGGTGCTGTCGCTGGTGCGCGAGACCAATCTCAAGATCGAGAAGAAAACCTGGACCGAGGAGGAGCGCGAAGCCTTCAAGGCACCCGTGCGCAAAATTTACGAAGACCTCCAGGGCGCACACAACTTCGCTGCGCACGGCTGGATCGACGGGGTGATCGAGCCGCTGGAAACGCGCGGCACGCTGGCCCTGCTGCTGGAACTGGCGGCGCGGGTTCCGGCGCAGAAGACCCAGTTCGGCGTGTTCCGATTCTGACGGGTGCACCAATGAAACCCATCCACAAACTGCTGATCGCCAACCGCGGCGAAATCGCCTGTCGCATCGCCCGCACGGCGCGGCAACTGGGCATTGCCGTCGTCGGAATTCATTCACAGGCCGATGCGCGGGCACGCCATGTCCGCGAGCTCGGCGAGTCGGTGCTGGTCGGCACCGCCGCACCCGCAGCGAGTTATCTCAACATTCCCGCCATCATCGCGGCGGCGAAGAAGACCGGTGCCGATGCCATCCATCCCGGCTACGGCTTCGTCTCCGAGAATGCAGAGTTCGTGCGCGCGGTCGAGGCGGCGGGGCTTTGCTTCGTCGGTCCCACCGCCGAGACCATGGAACGCCTGGGCGGCAAGGCCTCGGCCAAGCGCGAGGCGGCGAAACTTGGGATCCCGACTGTGCCCGGCGATGTTACCGGCCTGTCAGATCCGGCTGCCGTGATCGAAGCGGTGCGCGCCGCAGGCCTTCCGGCGCTGCTCAAAGCCGTGGCCGGCGGCGGCGGGCGCGGCATGGCGCTGATCGAGAACTTCGAGAATCTGCCCGCGCGCGTGGACAGCGCGATGCGCGAGGCCGCCCAAGCATTTGGCAGCGGCGACATGATCGTCGAGCGCTACCTGCCGCAGGTGCGCCACATCGAAGTGCAGATCGCGGGCGACGGCCACGGCCGGGCGATTCATCTGTACGAGCGCGAATGCTCGCTGCAGCGCCGTCACCAGAAGGTGATCGAGGAAGCACCGTCCGCAGGCCTGGAAGCGGGCCTGCGCGCGCGCATCCTCGACGATGCCTGCCGTCTGGCCGCAGCGCTGAACTATCGCGGGCTCGGCACCGTGGAATTCATCGTCAGCGGCGACGAGTACTACTTCCTGGAAGTGAATCCGCGCCTGCAGGTCGAGCATCCGGTCACCGAGGAAATCACCGGGCTCGACCTGGTCGAACTGCAATTGCACATTGCCGCGACCGGCACGCTGGGGCTCACCCAAGATCAGGTGACGGTCACCGGCCATTCCTTCGAGGCGCGCGTCTATGCCGAGGACGCCGAAGCCGGTTTCCTGCCAGGCGCCGGCAAGCTGCACTGGTTGCGCTTTCCGGCCGAGTCCCTGCGCGTCGAGAGCGGCGTGGATGCGGGCGACGAGATCACGCCCTTCTACGATCCGATGATCGCCAAGCTGGTCAGTCGCGGCGCCACCCGCGTCGAGGCCCTCGACCGATTGTGCGCCGGTCTGGCGTCCAGCGACGTCGTGGGCTTGACCACCAACCTCGGCTTCCTGCGCGAACTGCTGGGCTGGGAAGAGACGCGCAGCGGCCGGATGCACACGCGCCTGATCGACGAGCGCTGGCGGCCATCTTCGCGCACGCCAGAGACGCCCGCCGAGCACCTCGCCGCCGCGGCGCTGTGGTGGCTGGTGCGAGAGCGTGGCCGCAGCGACTGGGGCGTGTGGACACAGCCCGGGTTCAGCGGCTGGCGCACCCAGGACGGACCTTGCCTGCCCTCGCCGCAGCCCTCGGTGATGCTCGCCGCAGGCCACGTGAACTGGGCGGTGCACTTCGCCGCGCCGGATGCGCAGGGCTACACCCACATCGCGCTGGCGGCGGACGCGCAGGCCACAGTGAACCTGCGCGCACGGCTGTCGGATGCGGCCGACGGCGCGCGACTGCTGGAATGCGGCGACATCAGCCTGGAACTGCGTCTGTTCGCGGATGGCGCGGCGGTGGAGGTTCACAGCACGCGCGGCAGCAGCCGCTTCGACGCCACCCCGCCGCTGGCCGCCTCCGCGGCGACCGCCGTGGTCGGCAGCGAACTCAAGGCGCCGATGATGGGCAAGGTCGTCGCGGTGCTCGCCGCCGAGGGCGATGCGGTGAAGGCGGGACAGACGGTGTTCGTCATGGAGTCGATGAAAATGGAATTGCAGGTCGTGGCCGAGCGCGATGGCGCGCTGCGCGGCCTGCGTTGTGCGGCCGGCGACATGGTCGGCCGCGGTGACGTGCTGTGCGAAGTGACGACGTGAAGGCCGGCAGCGGTTCTATCGGAGCAAGGCAATGAGTGATTTTCCGAAGTTCGTCGAGTTTCACGAAGAAGGCGTGCGCGAAGGCTTCCAGATGGAGCCGGTCACCTATCCACGCGCGCAGCGTGCCGCACTGATCGATGCGCTGTCCGAGACCGGGCTGCGCCAGATCCAGGTCGGCTCCCTGGTCAACCCGGGCAAGGTGCCGCAGATGGCCGACACGCTGGAGCTGTTCGCGGATATAAAGAAGAACCCGAACGTGCGCTACACCCTGCTCTGGCTCAACGAGTCGGGCTACTGCAGGGCGCGCGCGGTCGAGGGCGCGTTCAACCACGCGCCGCTGATGTATTACCTGACCGATGCCTTTGCCATGCGGAACAACAACCGCACGGCAATGGAGATGCGCGCCGAGCAGGAGGCCTGGCTGGATCGCTACCTGGCCGACGGCGCGTTCCCGCAGAAGGTCTACGTGATGACTGCCTGGGGCTGCAACCTGGGCGGGCCGGTGTCGCAGGAAACGGTCGTCGATGCCTTCCGCCACGCCATCGGCATGTTCCGCGAGCGCAAGCTGCCACTGCCGCCCCTATACCTCGCCGACACCATGGGCTGGGCCAACCCGGAAGACGTCAAGCGCCGCATCGGTGCGGTGCGCGAGCTGGCGCCGGACGCGAAGATCGGCCTGCATCTGCACGACACGCGCGGCCTCGGCGGCGCGAACGTCTACGCCGCGCTGTCGATGGGCGTGAGCCTGCTCGACGGTTCGGTCGCCGGTCTCGGCGGCTGCCCCTTTGCCGGCCACAAGGCACGTCAGACCTCCGGCAACATCTGCACCGAGGACATGGTGTTCATGTGCCAGGAGATGGGCATCGACACCGGCATCGATCTGGAAAAACTGATCGAGGCCTCGCGCATGGCCGAGGACATCATCGGCCGCCCGCTGATGGGTCGCGTGATGCACAGCGGCTCGCTCAAGGCGTTTCGACAGGGCAAGACAGCCGACAGCGCCTGTGTGTC
Organism: Nevskia sp.; assembly: GCF_023266035.1. Taxonomy (GTDB): domain Bacteria; phylum Pseudomonadota; class Gammaproteobacteria; order Nevskiales; family Nevskiaceae; genus Nevskia. The sequence continues at coordinate 9,882 of NZ_JAHFRY010000031.1, read as the reverse complement.
CGTTCCATAATTTTCGAGGAGAACGATGATGGGACGTGTACAGGACAAGGTGATTCTGGTCAGCGGCGGCGCCATGGGCATGGGCCGCACGCACTGCGAGCTGCTGGCGCGCGAGGGCGGGCAGGTCATCGTCAGCGACATGAACGCCGAACTCGGCGAGCAGGTCGCCGCCGGCATCCGCAAGGCCGGTGGCCGCGCGGAATTCGTGCCGCTCGACGTCACCGACGAGACCCAGTGGAAGGCCGTGGTGGATGGCGCCATCGCCCGCTACGGACGTATCGACGTGCTGGTGAACAACGCCGGCATCTTGCTGATGAAGCCGGTGCACGAAACCACGACCGAAGAATGGGACCGCGTGTTCAACGTCAATGTGCGCGGCTGCTTCTTTGGCATCCGCGCCGTGGTGCCGGCGATGCAGAAGGCGGGTGCTGGTTCCATCATCAACATCTCGTCCATCTACGGCCTCATCGGTGCGCCCGGCGCCACCGCCTACCAGTCCTCCAAGGGCGCTGTGCGGCTGATGGCGAAGTCCTGCGCCGTGGACCTCGCGCCGTTCAAGATTCGCGTCAACTCGGTCCACCCCGGCGTGATCGACACGCCAATGACCCAGGACATGTTGAGCCAGCCGCAGTTCCGCGCCGCGGCGCTGGCGATGACCCTGACTGGCCGCCCCGCACGCCCGGAAGAAGTCTCGCAAGCCGTGCTGTTCCTGGCCTCGGATGAATCGTCCTACGTCGTCGGCGCCGAACTGGTCGTCGATGGCGGCTACACCACGATGTGAATTCCCTCCTCCACTGCAGACGCCTCACATGAGCGAGATCTCGTTTCTCACCGAAGACCACCTGCGCTTCCGCGACAGCCTGCGCCGCTTCATCGACACCGAGGTGGTGCCGCAGGCCGACGCCTGGGAGGACGTCGGCAAGGTGCCGCGCGAAGTGCTGCACCAGCTCGGCGAACTCGGCTATCTGGGCATCCGCTATCCGGCGAGCTATGGCGGCGCGGAACTGGATACGGTGTACAGCGCCATCCTTGCCGAAGAACTCGGCCGCTCCAGCTATGGCGGCTTCGCGGTGACGGTGCTGGTGCATACCGACATGGCATCTCCGCACCTGGGCAATTTCGGCACGCCCGAGCAGCTTGCGCGCTGGATGCCGGGCATCGTCAGCGGCAAGATTATCTGCGCTGTCGCCGTGACCGAGCCCGATGCCGGCTCCGACGTGGCCGGTATCAAGACCCGCGCGGTCCGCGACGGCGATCACTATGTGCTGACCGGCAGCAAGATGTTCATCACCAACGGCGTCCACGGCGATCTGTATTTCGTCGCCGCCAAGACCGACGCCACGGTCAAGGGTTCGCGCGGCATCTCGATCTTCGCGGTGGAAAAAGGCACACCCGGTTTCAGTGTCGGTCGCAGCCTGAAAAAGACCGGCTGGCTCAGTTCGGATACTGCGGAACTGGTGTTCGACCACTGCCGCGTACCGACCGCGAACCTGATCGGCGGCGAGAACAAAGGCTTCTATTCGATCATGCGCAACTTCCAGAACGAGCGCATCGTACTCGGCGCGCAGGCCATGGGCGAAGCGCAGAAGGCGCTGGATCTCACGGTGGATTACGTGCGCAACCGCAAGGCCTTCGGTGCCGTGCTGTGGGACAAGCAGACCATCCGCCAGCGACTGGCGATGCTGTCGGCCAAGGTCGCGGCCGGTCGCCAGCTTGCGTACCACTCGGCCTGGCTGGACGCGCAGGGCCGCGAGTGCGTGAAGGAAGTCTCGATGGTCAAGGCTTACTGCGGCGAGCTGGTGAACGAGGTGATGTACACCTGCCAGCAGTTCCACGGCGGCATGAGCTACGTGCGCGAAACCGCCATCGAACGCATGGCCCGCGATGCGCGCATCCAGTCCATCGGCGGCGGCGCGACCGAGGTCATGCTCGAAGAAGTGGCCAAGCGACTTTGAACGCGACGACCGCCGAGACCGCCGTGGTGCCGGACGACCTCATCGAGGTCGCGCCGGATATCTTGCGGCTGCGCCTGCCGATGGACGAGGGCATCGATCACGTCAACCTGTATCTCGTACGCGACGGTGCAGGCTGGCTACTGTTCGACACCGGGGTCGATACCGCCCACGCGCGCGCCTGCTGGGAGCGCCTGCTGGCCGGACCGCTGGCGGGCGGATTGACACGCATCGTCGTGTCTCACCATCATCCGGATCATCTGGGTCTCGCGCGCTGGCTGCGCGAGCGCACCGGTGCCGTCGTGTATCTGCGTCCGGAAGAACGCCACTCGGCCGAACAGACCGCGCTGCCTACACCGAAGGCGATGGACGCCTGCCGCCACTACTTCGAGCATCACGGCATGCCTGCGGACGACGCGAGCACCATCGCCAGCGACCTGCTGCGCCGCTTCATGGCCTGCGACACAGGCTTCCAGTCGCAGTCGCTCGAACACGGCGAAGTGCTGCACGTCGGCCGCTACCGGTTCCAGGTGCTGGTGCAGGGCGGTCACAGCGTGGCGCAGTTCTGCCTGCACGAACCGCAGGCTGGCCTGCTGCTGACCGGCGACCAGTTGCTGGAACGCATCACGCCCAATCTCAGCCTGCTGCCCTGGGGCGACCGCCATCCGCTACGCCATTACCTCGCGAGCCTCGAACAGACGGCAGCGCTGGATTTGCGCTGTGTGCTGCCGGCGCATCACGAGGTCTATGCCGGTGGCGTGGCCCGCGCGCGCGGGCTGATCCATCATCACGAGCGCGCACTGGAGAAGTTCCGCGCACGCCTGCTGCCGGGCATGAAGGGCATGGACGTCGCCACAGCCGTGTATGGCCGGCGTCGCGACGTACTCGACCGCTTCCTCGCGCTGACGGAATCGCTGGCTCACCTTCAGTACCTGCAGGAGCAGGCCGAGGTCAGGTGTGACGCCGACGCGCGCTGGTATCCACTACCTCACACCGTTTCATCCACCGGCGCGCTGCCTGCCAGCCTGCACCTTGCCTGATTCCATGCAAACTTCTCACGGTGCCAGCGCCTGGTCACACTTTCTAAGCGTGTCCCCTTACACCGGCCGCATGGGTATTGAGGCGATATCGGCCGAGGACGGCGGCTGCGTCCTGGCCCTGCCCTATAGCCCGGAACTGGTCGGCGACCCCGACAGCGGAGTGCTGCACGGCGGCGCCGTGACTGCATTGATCGACACCGCCTTCGGTTTCGCGGTGTTCTTCCGCATCCAGCAGTTCCAGCCCATGGCCACACTCGACCTGCGCATAGACTACCTGCGTCCGGCCAGGCCCGGCGCGAAGGTCTATACGCGGGCACTCTGCTACAAGGTCACACCGGAACTGGCTTTCGTGCGCGGCTGCAGTTACGAGGAGGACGCCAGCGACCCCTTCGCCTCCTGCGTCGGCGTGTTCATGTTCACCGCCGGCCAGCGGTCGTTCGGAGAGCAGGGGAAGTCGGCATGAGCCTCGCCCAGACGGTCGCCGACATTCGCCGGCATGGCGACTGGAGCCGCCTTCCTCAGGCCATTCCCTTTGCCCGCATGCTCAAGCTGCGCGTCGATGTGCGCGGGGAGTCCTTCACCAGCGTGCTGCCCTACGAGCCGAGCCTGATCGGCAACCCGTTGGTACCGGCCCTGCATGGCGGCGCCATTGGCGGATTTCTGGAATGCGCTGGCATCCTCCACATGCTGTGGAGCACGGACGCGCCGTCCATTCCCAAGACCATCAATTTCAGCATCGACTACCTGCTGTCCTGCCGACCCCAGGACACTTATGCCAACGTCTACATGGTCAAGCTGGGCAAGCGCGTCAGCAACCTGAGAATCGAAGCCTGGCAGACCACGCCGGACAAGCCGGTCGTCGTCGCCACCCTGAACCTGCTGATGCGCTGAGCCTTGCGCGCAACCACCCGAAAAAAGCCCTTCCGGAGACATCATGAAATACCGTTCCGTGTTCAAGCCCGACCTGTTCAAGGGCGAAACCCACATCGTCACCGGCGGCGGCAGCGGCATCGGCCGCTGCACCGCGCATGAGCTGGCCAGCCTCGGCGCCACCGTCGCCATCGTCGGCCGCAAGATCGACAAGCTGGAGGCCGTGAAAGCCGAGATCGAAGCACGCGGCGGCAAGGTGAGCTGCCATGTCTGCGATATCCGCGAGGAGACAACGGTCAAGCAGATGATCGCCGACGTGATCCGCCAGCACGGCGCGATCCACGCGCTGGTCAACAACGCTGGCGGTCAGTATCCCTCGCCGGTCAAGGATCTTTCGGTGAAGGGCTGGGAAGCGGTGATCCGCAACAACCTCACCGGCGGCTTCATCGTGGCGAAGGAAGCCTACAACCAGTGGATGGCCGCGCACGGCGGCAGCATTGTCAACATCATCGCCGACATCTGGGGCGGCATGCCGACCATGGCGCATACCGGTGCGGCGCGCGCGGGCATGCTCAACTTCACCGAGAGCGCGGCCTGCGAATGGGGACAGTCGGCAGTGCGCGTCAACGCGGTGGCGCCGGGCTGGATCGCCTCCAGCGGCTTCGATACCTACGATGCCGACATGCAGGCCAAACTGCGCGGCTACAAGGACAAGGTGCCGCTGGGCCGTTTCGGCAACGAGGCCGAGGTCTCGGCCGCCATCGCCTTCCTGCTGTCGCCCGGCGCAGCGTTCATCACCGGCAGCTGCATCCGTGTGGACGGTGGAGTGCCCAATGCACGACACACCTGGGAGCCGGCCCCTAGCGACCGCTCGCAGCCCTTCGATGGCTTTCCGCTGTCGGTGATGCCCAAGTGCCTGTCATGACCACTCCCGAGGAGCTGCACTTCTATCGGCAAGCAGGGCCGCATGTGGACTCGGATCATCCCGCCGTACGGGCGCTGGCGCAGCAGACTACGCATGGCTTCGGCACCGTGCGCGAACAGGCAGTGGCGTTGTACTACGTCGTGCGCGACGGATTCCGCTACGACCCTTACGCCATCCAGGCCGTCGGTCGCTGTTTCACCGCCAGCGTCGTGGTCGAGACCGGCAGCGGCTTCTGCATCTCGAAGGCGGCGCTGCTGGCGGCGACCGCGCGAGCTGCGGGCATTCCAGCGCGCGTGGGCTTCGCCGACGTGAAAAACCATCTGACCAGTCCGCGCCTGCGCGAGCTGATGGACTCCGACGAGTTCGTCTACCACGGTTACACCGAGTTGTGGATCGAAGGGCGCTGGGTCAAGGCCACGCCTGCATTCAACCGCTCCCTGTGCGACAAGGCCGGCGTGCGGCCGCTGGAGTTCGACGGCCAGACCGACTCGCTGTTCCACCCACTCGACCAATCGGGCCGCAAGCACATGGAATACTTGCGCGATCACGGCAGCCGGCCCGACGTACCGGTAGCGGAAATCCTCGCGTCCTGGGAAAAGTTCTACCCGAAGATGGCGACCTGGGGGCAGCAGAGTGCGGCTGCGAACTTCGAGCAGGAAGTCGTCAGCGACTTGTCCGCAGCCTGAGCCCTGCGAGGTCCTAGTCGCGCCAAGCGAATCACTCAGCGGCGGAGAATCCTGATGAACCCGAATCGAAAAACCTCTTCGCTCGTTGCGCTCGGCGTGCCAGCTCCCGGTGCCATCAGCCGCGTGAGCATCGGCGACTTCCTGCGTCGCGCCGCGCAACGCGATCCGGACAAGACGGTGCTGGTGGACGGCGAGGTGCGGCTGTCCTACGGACAACTCGATGCGCGCGTCAGCCGCTGCGCCAACGCCCTGATCGCCGACGGCCTGCTGCCGGGCGAGCGCGTCGTCACGCTGTGCAACAACTCGCTGGATTTCGTGGTGGCCTTCTTCGGCATCCAGCGTGCGGGGCTGATCTGGGTGCCGATCAACACCAGCCTGGGGCTGGACGATGTGCGCTATATCGTCGAACACGCCGAGGCGCGCTACGCGATCGTGGATTCCGCCCAGCTGCTGCGGCCGGAATTGCGCATGCTGCTGGAAACCCAACCCGGCTGCGGACTGGTCATCGAGGGGCCCGCTGCGGGTGCGTTGCGCGCCTTCAACGCCGCGCTGGACGCGCAGCCAGCGAACGAGCCGGACGTCGAGATCCACGACCGCGACGTGTCGCAGATCATGTACACCAGCGGCACCACCGGCCGGCCCAAGGGCGTGATGCAGACGCACCAGGCGGTGGTGATGGCGGCGCTGGCCAACGCGATGGAGATGGGCTTGCGGCGCGAGGACATCGGCAACGCGATGATGCCCTTGTTCCACTGCGCACAGCACACCTTCCTGTTCACGTTCATGGTGGTGGGTGCCACCGCGATCCTGCATCGCGGCTTCGACGCCGATCGCCTGCTCACAGACATCGAGCGCGAACACATGACCTTCATCTTCGCCCTGCCGCTGATGTACCAGGCGATGCTGGATCATCCCTCGCGGCCGTCACGCGACCTGTCCAGCCTGCGCCTGTGCTTCTATGCAATGGCGCCGATGGCCGAAAACCTGCTGCGTCGCCTGATCAGCGAGTTCTGCCCCAACTTCACCCTGGGCTCGGGCCAGACCGAGATGTACCCGATGACCGTGATGTTCCGGCCCGAAGAACAACTGCGCCGCTTCGGCCCGTACTGGGGCGTCACCTCCATCCTCAACGACACCGCCATCATGGACGACGCGGGTCGTATCCTCGGTCCAGGCGAAATCGGCGAAATCGTGCATCGCGGCCCGAACGTGATGGAGGGCTACTACAAGAACCCGGAGGCCACCGCCGAGGCGCGCACCTTCGGTTGGCACCACACCGGCGATCTGGGCATGTGGGATGACGGTCTGCTGATGTTCAAGGACCGCAAGAAGGACATGATCAAGACCGGCGGCGAGAACGTGCCCTCGATCAAGGTCGAGTCCGCGCTGCTGCGCCACGCCGCCGTCGGCAATGCCGTCGTCGTAGGGCTGCCGCATCCGCGCTGGATCGAGGCGATCACTGCCTTCGTCGTGCTCAAGCCCGGCACCAAGACCGACGAGGCCGAACTGATCCGCCACTGCAAGGAACACCTCGGCGGCTTCGAGGTGCCCAAAGCGATCCGCATACTCACCGCACTACCAATGACCGCGACCGGCAAGGTGCAGAAGCATCCGCTGCGCGACCAGTACCGCGACCTGTACACCGCATCTTCCACTGACAGCGCCTGAAGCATCGTCCCGCAAATTCCGGAGTCCGCCGTGCAAACCCTGCTGCTGATCCTGCTAACCCTGATTGCGGTCCTGATGCTGGTCTACTGGCTCGCGCCCGAGAGGCTGGTGCACCTAGCCGTGCAGGCAGAGCGCTCGCGCGCCAGCCTGCGCCGTCACGAACGCCGGGTTGGGGATTTCAACTGGGCCTATCTGGACAGCGGCGGCAGCGGTGAGCCGCTGGTGCTGGTGCACGGGTTCGGCGCCGACAAGGACAACTGGAATCGCCTCGCGCGGCAACTGCGCGGCCGCTTCCGCATCATTGCACCGGACCTGCCTGGCTACGGCGAAAGCGACGCACCGCTGGGCGCGCGCTACCGCGTGCAGGACGAAGTGGAACGTCTACATGCCTTCCTCGCCTCGCTGGGTGTGACCCGCGCGCATCTCGCGGGAAATTCCATGGGCGGCTACATCGCGGCGCTGTACGCCGCGACCTACCCTACCAACACCGCCAGCCTGTGGCTGATCAACAACGCCGGTGCCTTCAGCGCCACGCCCAGCGAACTGCTCAAGAACCTGGAATCCGGCGGCGAAAATCCGCTGATCCCGGCCACGCTGGAACAGTTTCGCAGTCTGCTGCGCATGGTGATGTCCAAGCCTCCCTATTTCCCCGGCGCAGTACTCGACGTGCTCGGCCGTCGCGCCCTTGTAGCCCGCGAGCTGCGGCTCAAACAGTTTGTGGACATCATCGAACACTCGCCCCACCTGGAAGACGTGCTGGTGGGGCTGCAGACGCCGACGCACATTCTATGGGGCGACGAGGACCGTCTGATTAACGTGGACTGCGTGGCGGTGCAATGCCGGCTCCTGCCACAGGCCAGCCATACCATTCTGCGCGGCATTGGACATGTGCCGATGCTCGAAGCGCCCGTGGAGACCGCGTTGGACTACCTCGCTTTTCACGCAAGATTCCAAGTCTCCGTCACGCACTGAATCTAGCAGCGTTGCATTCGCCTTCGACAGATTCGCGCCTGTTACGGTCCGGTTGCCAATGTGCAGGAACGCCTATCTGCGGCGCGAGCGAGCGATTTCAGACTGGCCAGCCTGAACGCCTCGCGCTTCGATCGTGAAGAGCATCTGCTGCACAGGCCTCGGCCGGATACGTTTCGTGAAATAGTAATTCGCCGCGATGGCCTCAGGAATTATCCAAGGCCTTTGCCGAGAAGCGGAAGCTGCAGTGGAGAGGCTGACTGTCCGATCCTGGCCACGCGTCATGGCTTCTACAAACAGGCCCGCGACCACAACCCCGCGATGGTCAGGCATAACCCGAAACTGGTCGCCGGTGCTCGCCGTCACGCTCAACCCCGAACGCCACTCCGTCATCAACAGGCACGTTGCAAATGAAAAGCGATCTCACGGTCGCCTCCCCGCGTGACCGCTTGAGAGTAAAGCTGATGTCGGCGCAGTCCCACCCTCAGATACTGACTGTTTCGTGGACCGCTCTGCTCGCCTTCACCGAGAATGCCTCGGCTGCAGGGCGGGTTCAACCGGTCAGCGCAACACTTCAAGATTCGACGAATTGTCGAGGGAGGTGATTGATGGTCAAGCTGGGGCGGCCTGGGCTCACTGACGCTCAGAAGACCGAACTGTGGGATCGATGGCAGCGCGGTGAGTTCCAGAGCGAGATTGCGCGGGTTCTGGGCAAGTTCCCAGCTTCGATTTTCGGCGTGCTTCGGCTGCATGGCGGAATCCGACCAGCGACCCGAAGACGATCGAGGCTGGCGCTGACGCTTGGCGATAGAGAGTGCATCTCTCGCGGGTTGGCAGCTGATCGCTCGCTTCGAGACATCGCACGCGAACTGGGACGCGCGCCATCGACCATCAGTCGCGAGGTGTCCCGCCACGGAGGTCGACGGAGGTATCGTGCGACTCGTGCTGACGAGGTGGCTTGGGACGACGCCAAACGACCCAAGCCCTGTTTGCTTGCACAGAACACTTCCCTGCGCGATACGGTAGCCCTGAAGCTCGCTCACGACTGGTCACCCCAGCAGGTCGCAGGCTGGCTAAAACGGACCTATCCCGATGAACCGGCCATGCAGGTTTCCCACGAGACGATCTACAGAACTTTGTACATTCAAGCTCGCGGTGTGCTGCGTAAGGAGTTGCAGAAGCACCTGAGAACCAAGCGTGTCTTCCGCCAGTCTCGGCACGGCAATCTCGGCACGATGCGCAGCTCGATCAAGGACGCTGTCTCGATCTCGGAGCGCCCGCCAGAAATCGAAGACCGTGCAGTGCCAGGGCATTGGGAGGGTGACCTGGTAGCAGGCTCAGGAAATACCCACATCGCAACGCTCGTCGAGCGTCAATCCAGGTTCACGATGCTGATCAAAGTTGGCGCACGTGACACACAGTCAGTGGTGAGGGCTTTGGCCGATCAAATCCTGACGTTGCCGCTCGCGCTGAGGCAGTCACTCACCTGGGACCGGGGCTCGGAACTCGCGGCCCACGCGCGGCTGTCGATGGAAACGGATATGAAGATTTACTTCTGCGATCCAAGCAGTCCATGGCAACGCGGAACAAACGAGAACACTAATCGATTACTACGACAGTACTTTCCGAAGAAGACGAACCTCGGGCTGTATACGCAAGAACAATTGAATGAAATTGCGCTGAAGCTCAATCGTCGCCCGAGGAAGACACTGCGCTATCTTTCACCCGCGGAGCATTTCAACCAATGTGTTGCGCTGACCGGTTGAACCCGC
>NZ_JAHFRY010000152.1 GCF_023266035.1 Nevskia sp. | reverse complement strand
CGCGCCCAGCCTTATCACCGCGTGCAGCTTGCGCCTGACGATATCGCCTTCCTTCAATACACCGGCGGCACCACCGGGCTTTCCAAAGGCGCGACCCTGAGCCACGGCAATCTGGTGGCGAATCTGCTGCAGATGCAGGCCTGGATCGGGCCGAAGCTGGGTGACGGTGGCGACATCGTGGTCACTGCACTGCCGCTTTATCACATCTTCGCACTGACGGTGAATTGCATGCTGTTCCTGCATGTTGGCGGCAAGAACCTGCTGATCACCGATCCACGCAACCTCGACGCCTTCGTCGCCGAACTGGGCAGACAGCGCTTCACCGCGTTCACTGGCGTCAACACCTTGTTCAACGGTCTGGTCAATCACCCGGATTTCGCGGATCTCGATTTCTCGGCGCTGAAATTCACCGTCGGCGGCGGCGCAGCCGTGCAGCAGGTGGTCGCCGAGAAATGGAAAGTGTTGACCGGTGTGGCGCTGACCGAAGGCTACGGCTTGTCCGAAACCTCGCCCGGCGTCTGCTTTTCGCCGATCGACCGGCCAGACTGGAACGGCACCATCGGCCTGCCGCTGCCATCGACCTGGGTGTCCCTGCGCGATGACGATGAGCGCGAGGTGGCAGTCGACAAACCCGGCGAACTCTGCGTCAAAGGGCCGCAGGTGATGCGCGGCTACTGGAACCGGCCGGCCGAAAACGCTACGGCATTCACGGCCGATGGCTATCTGAAGACCGGGGATATCGCCACCGTCGATGCCGAGGGCTGGTTCCGGATCGTCGACCGCAAGAAGGACATGATCCTAGTCTCCGGCTTCAACGTGTACCCGAACGAGATCGAGAACGTCGTCGCCCTGCATCCCGGCGTGCTCGAATGCGCCTGCATCGGCATTCCAGACCCTAAAACCGGCGAAGCGGTGAAGATCTTCGTGGTCCTCAAGGATCCCAATCTGACCGCCGAAACCCTGCGTGAACATTGTCGAGCCCACTTGACCGGCTACAAATTGCCGAAAGCGATCGAGTTCCGTGACGCCTTGCCGAAATCAAACGTTGGCAAGATTCTGCGCAAGGAATTACGGGCGCATTAACCGGGCTTGGGGCTGGCTTCCCGACCTTTTTGATGCACTGCGTTTGCGTGTGTGTGCCTTGGCCTTTTATGCTCCGGCACAAACGTTGAAGACCGGCCGGGCAACTCTTGTTGCCTTGCTCGGGTTGTCCCCCCGCAAATAGAACAAAAGGAGCAATTGGCCATGAGAAACACTGCACTGGCGTTGGCGCTACTCGCATGTACTGGAGTCGCCACCGCCGCCGACTATTCGAAGACGACGTACGGCGCCGTGATGGGCAGCTACACAGCACCCGACAAAGATCGTGATGCCAACTTCGGCATTGGTGGCCAGGTGGTGTTTCTCGGCCTGCCGCTCAGCGATCACCTGAATCTCGAATTCTCGGGCTTCGGTACCAGTCTGGACCGTGACTCGGACGGCAACCAGGACGCCCAGGTTGGCCTCGGTGTCGACCTGATGGTGCCACTGGTCAAGGGTCCGGTCCGTCCGTTCTTGCTCGCCGGCTTCGGCGGCATGTACGAAGAACTCGGCACAGCGCTCGACAACAAGACCGTGTCGCCTTACTTGAACTTCGGTGCCGGCATGCTGTTCTCGCTGACCGATCGTCTGTCGGCCCGTGCAGAAGGCCGCTGGATTGCCGACTTCAACGATGATGTCGCCCCGGGTGTCGATTCGCTCGGCGACTGGCGCTTCAACCTCGGCCTGCAGTACGCCTTCGGTGCCCCGGTCGCTCCGCCGCCGCCGCCGGTCGTTGCCAAGGCTCCGCCTCCGCCACCACCGCCGCCGCCGCCGGATAGCGACAAGGACGGCGTCATCGACAGCCTCGACAAGTGCCCAGGCACCCCGGCTGGCGTGTAAGTCGATGCCAGCGGTTGCCCACTCGACACCGACGGTGACGGCGTGCCGGATTACCTCGACAAGTGCCCGGGTACCCCGAAGGGCTTCAAGGTTGATGCCGAGGGTTGCATCATCGAGCAGACGGTCGTGCTGCGCGGTGTCAACTTCGAGTACAACAAGGACCAGCTGACCCTGAACGCGCAGGGCATCCTCGATGCGATCCTGCCGGGCCTCGAGTCGCAGCCGAAGCTGACGCTTGAAATCGGCGGTCATACCGATTCCAAGGGTGCCGACGGTTACAACCTGTCGCTTTCCAAGCGTCGTGCTGCTTCGGTACGCAAGTACCTGATCAGCAAGGGCATTGCAGCCGAGCGTCTGGCTGCTGTCGGATACGGCGAGAAGAAGCCGATCGCCGATAACGCCACTGAAGCTGGCCGCGCCGAGAACCGTCGCGTCGAGTTCCAGGTGCTGACCAAGCCGCTGGCGGTCAAGGTCCTCAAGAAGTAAGACCTAGCCTCAGGCAGCAAGCTGTATCAGCGGCGCCGGACGAAAGTCCGGCGCCGTTTTTTGTGGCCGCTGCAATTCCGCAACGAAACCGCGGAGGCCTCCGGCGCAGCTTCAGTCGCCGTTGCTGGCGAGGAAGGCTTCCAGCGATTTCACCGCCTGGCGGTAGCCGCGATCGATGATCTCGTCGAGCCGCTTCCAGTCGAACAGGCCGATGCCCGACACCGGCATGCGCAGATAGAGATCAGCCTGCGCCGCACGCGCCTTGACACCGCTTTCGCTGGCCAGGGTGGCACTGCGGAACAGGATGTCGGCCAGAGTCAGTGGCGGTCCGACACGATTTCGGCGCAGCAGGGCTTCGGGATCCGGCCCTTCGATTCCGGGCGCACTCAATCCCCCTTCGGTCGATACATCGGAAGCGATGATCGGACCGCGACCCTCGGCCTGCATGATGTCGGTTGGCAGGCTGTTGGCGATCGCGCCGTCAACCAGCAGATCGCCGTTCCAGACTACCGGCGGCGCCACACCGGGCACCGCCATGCTGGTGCCGATCCACAGGGACAGCGGCCCCTGGCGATGCACCTCCGCCGTGCCGCGCGTCAGATTGGTGCTCACGCAAAAATAGGGTAGCGGCAGGTCTTCGATCATCTGCTCGCCGAAGATCGTGCGCAGCCGAGTACTGAAGCGTCGGCCGCGGATCAGCGATACGCGGGGAATCACGAAATCGTTCAGGAAGTTCTGCTGCACGAAGGTTTCGCTGGCGACCCGGCGCAGTTCGCGGCTGTCGGCACCGCAGGCCAGCAGCCCGCCGAAGAAGGCGCCCATGCTGGTGCCCCCCACGAGATCGATCGGATGGCCGAGTTCTTCCAGCGCCCGGATCAGCCCGATGTGCGCAAAACCGCGCGCACCACCGCCGCCGAGCACCAAGCCCAGCGCCCGGCCGCTGAGCAGGCGCGCCAGGCGATCGTGATCGGCATCGACGGTGGGATGCACATGGTGGTGGCTGTCGAGTGCGCAGTTGGACGTCCAGTCGCGCAGGTTCGCGGCCGGTGCATAGCCCTCGCGCAGCATCACCAGTTCGATCGGCGTGCGCAGGTGCAGCCGCCTGAGCATCGCCGGCACGCGGCTGTCGATCGGCCGCGCATGTTCATCGGCGACGATCAGCACCCGGTCGGCCTGGCGCAGACAGCGCTCGCTCCAGGCCCGGCGCGCCGGATCGGCGCAGTACAGCAGGCGCCGGCCGCTGGCTTCATGCTGCGCCAGCCAGTCGATCAGCCGCGAATTGCCGAGGCTGTCGGTCACCGGCAGTTCAGAGGCGCCGGCACCCAGTTCGCTGTCGATGCGCACTGCATCCAGCCGCTCCGGAATTTCGCCCTGACGGCGGAAGGCCCGCTCCAGCCGTTCGACGAAAGCGGCGATCGGCACCCCCGGCGTGGCTGGCACGATCGCCAGTGCCGGTCGCGACGGCAGACGGGCCATCGCCGCTGGCCGCAGGTTCTGGCGCATCCGGTGAATCAGCACCCGGGTGATTTCCAGCACCGTCGCTGGATAGCGAACGATGAAGTCCAGCAGCGCCTCGCGACCGATGCGCAGCAGCAGGCTGTCGCGCAGCGCGTAGACCTCGCCGCTGCGAGGTTCGTCGGCCATCACACTGATCTCGCCGATCGGCTCCAGGCGCAGGATGTCACCGGCCACCGAACCATCGGGCCTGAACGCGCGCAGTCGTCCGGTGACGACGATATACAGACAATCGGCCGGTGCGCCGGCTGCAAACAGGGAATCGCCACCGGCAACCTGCACTTCGCTGCACAGCGCGGCGAGCTCGGCGAGCCCGTGGGCATCAAGGCTGGAGAACAGGCTGCACTGGGACAGAATGACTGCAGCGTCCATGAAACCTCGATTCGAAAGACTCACCGCAAGCCTACCGCCGCAGCCTGCAAAAAGGCGGATCGCCGCTGGCTTTCAACGACCTTTTGATCGGTGCAGCAGACCTGCTGACGGCTAAGCTGGCGGCCTGCTTTCCACAGGACGCTTTGCATGCACGATCCCGACCGCTACCGCCCGACCGAACGCTTCGGCGATCGGGTTGACGACTATCGCCGCTACCGGCCGGGCTATCCCCCTTCGCTGACCCGCTGGCTGCTCGATGAAGCCGGTCTTGCGCCCGGTGATTCGGTCGCTGACATCGGTTCCGGCACCGGCCTGCTGAGCCGGGATCTGCTGGCCGCCGGCCTGCAGGTGAAAGCCGTCGAGCCGAATGCGGCGATGCGCGCCGCAGCAGAAACCGAACTGGCATCGTTCTCCGGCTTCACCAGCATCGCCGGCACCGCGGAAGCCACTGGGCTGGAAACTGCATCGGTACGTCTGCTTACTGCAGCGCAAGCCTTCCACTGGTTTGTGCCGCTCAAGGCCCGGGCCGAAGCAAAACGCGTGCTGGCGCCGGGCGGAGCGGCAGCGCTGATCTGGAACGTACGGCGTCTCGATGGCGCGTTCGCGATCGCCTACGAGGACCTGCTGATGCGTCGCTGCCCGGACTACGCCGCTGGCCAGCCACACCAGGCGTCGATCGGCGAGATCGGTGAATTCTTCGGCGAAGCGAAGGTTCGCGAAGCCCACTTCGACTATGTCCAGCAGTTCGATTTCAACGGGCTCAAGGGCCGGCTGCTGTCGTCGTCGTATACGCCGAAAGCTGGCGATCCGGCGCGCGAGCCGTTGCTGGTCGAGCTAAGAGCGATCTTTGACACTCATCAACAGAATGACGCGGTTGCCTTCGAGTACGACTGCCGAGCCTATCTCGCGACGATGGCTTGATGCTCGGCTTGAGCGTTCAGGCCGTCTTCTGCTTCGCCAGGCGACCGGTCGACAGCACGATGATGCTGCGGCCCTGCGACTGCACCACGCCATCTTCCTCGAGCTTTTTCAGCACGCGGCCGGCCATTTCCCGCGAGCAACCGACGATGCGGGCAATTTCCTGGCGGCTGATCTTGACCAGCGTGCCGCGCGCATGAGCCTTGGCATCAGGCTGCGTGGCCAGATCCATCAGGGTGCGGGCCAGACGCCCGGCAACATCGACGAAGGTCAGATCGCGCAGGCGGCCGCTGGTATCACGCAGGCGCGCAGCGAGTTGGCCGGCCAGCTCGAACATGATGTCCGGCTGTTCGCGCACGAACACGCGGAACGCGGTGTAGCTGACTTCGGCAAGCAGGGTGGCGGTACGGGTGCGGACCACGGCGGTGCGCACCTGCTGATCCTGGAACAAACCCATCTCGCCGAAAAAATCGCCGGCATTCAGATAGGCCAGCACCATCTCGCGGCCGTCCTCGTCCTCGATCAGCACGCTGACCGAACCGGTGAGGATCAGGAACAGCGATTGCGGATTGGCGCCGGCATGGACGATGGTGTGCTTCGGCGGATAGCTGCGTTTGTGCGCGGCGTTGATATAGGCCTGAACGGCTGGTTTTTCGAGCACGCGAATGTCCCCTGTTTGCCATCTGTTTCGCCGGTCGGATTCCTCGCGGCGTAAACTCCCCCGGCGAAAATATCACAGCTCCATCACAGCTCCGTCAAAGGGCCGGAAAAGCCAATGCAAGCAAGGATTCAGTGGCACGAGAACGCCGTTTTCATCGCCGAAAGCGGCAGCGGTCACGCCATCGTCGTCGATGGTCCAGCCGAGATCGGCGGGCGCAATCTCGGCATGCGGCCGATGGAGCTGATGCTGATGTCGGTGGGTTCCTGCTCGGCGGTCGACATCGTGCAGATTCTGAAAAAGGCACGCCAGCCGATCAGTGGCTGCGAAGTGAAAGTGGACGGCGAACGCGCCGAAACCGACCCCAAGGTGTTCACCAAGATTCACCTGCATTTCATCGTCTCGGGAGTCGGCCTGTCGGACAACCACGTCAAGCGCGCGGTGCAGTTGTCGGCCGAAAAGTACTGCTCGGCGTCGATCATGCTTGCCAAGGCTGCCGAGATCACCCACGGCTACGAGATCCGCGACGGCGCTTGATTCAGCGCCCCATCGGGCGCGCTGCGCGGGGCTGTCATTCCCCGGTCATGAGACCTGAGGAAATTCGCCGGGAAATTTGATGGATAATGTCGGCCCTTCGCGGTTTGCGCGCAGGGTTTTGGTTTTCTGTTTGCCCCTACCGGGAGATGCGCGTTGGCAAAGCCCACGAACAATCCGAAGCTCAAGCTGCTTGGGTTCAACAACCTGACGAAGAGCCTGAGCTTCAATATTTATGACATCTGCTATGCACGCAATCAGCAGCAGCAGCAGGAGTACATCGAGTACATCGACGAGGCTTACAACGCCGAGCGTCTGACGGCGATTCTGACCGAGGTGGCGCACATCATCGGCGCCAACATCCTCAACGTGGCGCGCCAGGATTACGATCCGCAGGGCGCCTCGGTGACGATGCTGATCTCCGAAGGCCATCTGGACGGCATGGCCGATCCGAGCCCGAGCAAGAACTCGGTGGTGACCCATCTCGACAAGAGCCACATCACTGTCCACACCTATCCGGAAAATCATCCGGATGCCGGCATCTCGACGTTCCGCGCCGATATCGATGTCTCGACCTGCGGCAAGATTTCGCCGCTGAAAGCCTTGAACTACCTGATCAAGAGCTTCGAAAGCGACATCGTGGTGATGGATTATCGCGTCCGCGGCTTCACCCGCAACGTGCGCGGCATGAAGCACTACATCGACCACACGATCGATTCGATCCAGAACTTCCTGTCGCGCGAAGTGAAGGACAAGTACGACATGGTCGACGTCAACGTCTATCAGGAAAACATCTTCCACACCAAGATGCGCCTGAAGCAGCTCAATCTCGATACCTACCTGTTCGGCGAAGGTTCGTCGGAACTGCCGCCGCGCGAAGCCAAGCGCATTCGCGAGCGGGTTGATCACGAGATCATGGAAATCTTCTACGGGCGCAACATTCAGCGCTAAATGTCGCGCCTTTCAAAGCCCGCCGATGGCGGGCTTTTTTGTTGCTCTCGATCCTCGGAAGGGCCACGCGCCAGGGTCAGGTACGCTCCGAATGCTGCGGGAAGCGCAGCAAACTGGTAAGAATGCGAGGGCAATCCCCCTATTCGCGAAACCGCTGCCGAACCTGCCATCGCACTCCCGAAATCTGACGTGAAATCCCTGTTCGGATCGATTGCTGCGGTACTCCTCGGGCGTCGACCGGAAATGCCGACGATCCGCCCTGAATGGCTGGCCGAATTCGCAACAGACTGCAATCGCACCGCGGTTTCCAACATCCGCAAGCTGTTCTGGGCGGCCACCCTGCTGAATCTGGTGGCCCTCGTCACCTACGATCTGCCGCTCTATCGGCACGGCCTGTTCGAGCAGTACCGGATGTACGGCGATCTGGTGGTCTGGCGGCTGGTCAACATCGTCATGCTGGGCACCTGGCTGATCACCGCGCACCGGCTCGGCAACAACCTGGCACCCGACACCGCGCGCCAGATGACCGTGGTCGCGATTCCGCTCGCGCTGCTGTTCTGCATCTGGCACGCGCTGCTGAGCCAGACCCTGGCGATCGACGTGTCGATCTACGCGCTGGTGCTGCTGGTGATCGCCGGGATGATCGTCACCCCCAGCCGCCTGAAACTGATCGCCTACCCGATCAGCTTCGGAATCCTGATCACCGGCATCGCGCTGATCAATCCGAACCCGTTGGTGTCGTACGCGGTCGGCGTCAATGCCTTCTGCCTGACGGCCTGCGCGGCGGTGGCGGACGAAGTCTGGTACCGCGCCGCAGTCCACAATTTCGTACTGCGCAAGACGCTGACCGAGGAACGCAGCCGCGCCGACGAGTTGCTGCGCAACATCCTGCCGGACGCCATCGCCGACCGCCTGAAGCGTGGCGAGAATCATGTCGTCGAGTTCCATGACGACGTCTCGGTACTGTTCGCCGACGTCGTCGGCTTCACGCAGCTGGCCGCCGAGCTGTCGCCCATCCGCTTGATCCAGCTGCTGGAAACGCTGTTCAAGGCCTTCGACGAGATCGCCGAGAGGCACGGCGTCGAGAAGATCAAGACAGTCGGCGATGCCTACATGGCAGCGGCCGGCGTGCCGGACGCCGTACCTGACCATGCCGAACGTGTCGCCCGCGTGGCACTGGCGATGATCGCCACCTGCGACCGCCTGAGTCGCGAATCCGGCATGCCATTGAACCTGCGCATCGGCATCGACGCCGGCCCGGCGATCAGCGGCGTGATCGCGCAGAAGCGATTCGCCTACGACCTCTGGGGCGATACGGTGAACACCGCGAGCCGCATGGAAACCAGCGGCGCGGTCAGCCGGATTCACGTCACCGAAGCGTTTCGTCAGCGGCTGGGCGGCCACTTCGTGTTCGAGCGCCGTGGCCATCTCGAGCTGAAGGGCAAGGGACTGGTCCCCAGCCACTTCCTGGTCAGCGAAGCAGAAGCCCGCGCGGCCTAGACGCTACGCGCGAGACGGATGCCGCTGAACTGCCAGCGCGTCGCCGGCGGAAAGAAATTGCGATAGCTGCTGCGCAGATGCCCCGGTGGCGTCGCGCAGGAACCGCCGCGCAGCACCATCTGGTTGATCATGAACTTGCCGTTGTATTCGCCGACCGCGCCGGTCGCCGGCTGAAAACCCGGATACGGCAGATAGGCGCTGTGCGTCCATTGCCAGCGGTTGCCAGTCATCTGTGCGAGCGCGGCGCTATCGGCAGACTGCGCGGCGATTTCCCATTCGGCTTCGGTCGGCAGGCGAGCCTCGGCCCAGCGGGCAAAGGCATCGGCCTCGTAATAGCTGACGTGGCAGACCGGTGCCGCAGCCAGACGCGGCCGGCGCCCGGCCAGCGTGTAGTGGCCGCCGCCGTCGAACCAGTACAGCGGTGCCTGCCAGCCACCGGCCTGCACCGCATCCCAGCCATCGGACAGCCACAGCTCCGGCCGCGCGTAGCCGCCGTCATCGATGAACGCCTGGTACTCGGCATTGCTGACCAGCCGCGAGGCCAGCGCGAAGGCTTCGGCGAATACCCGATGGCGCGGCCGTTCGTTATCGAAGGCGAAGTCATGACCGGCGTGGCCGATCGCCTGAACGCCGGCTGCGAAGCTGATCCATCGCGGCGGGGTTTCGGTCGCGACCTCCGCTTCGGCGCGATAGACCGGATGCAGCGGATTGCGCGACAGATGGTGCTTCAGATCGGTGAGGATCAGCTCCTGATGCTGCTGCTCGTGATGCAGGCCCAGTTCGATGCGATCGAGCATCTCGGCATCGAGTACGCCTTCGGCCAGCACCGCCAGCAGACGCGCATCGATGGTCTTTCGATAGGCGATGACCTGATCCAGCGATGGCCGTGACATCAACCCGCGCTCGGCCCTCGGGGCGCGCGCACCGATACCGACGTAGTAGGAGTTGAACAGCTCGCGATACGCGGGATCGACCGGCTGATAAGCCATATCGACTGCCGCCAGCACGAAGGTTTCGAAGAACCAGGTGCTGTGCGCGAGATGCCATTTGACCGGGCTGGCGTCGGGCATCGACTGCAACTGGCAGTCCTCGGCACTCAATCCCTCGGCCAGCGCCAGACTTTGCGCGCGGATGCCCGCGAAGGCATTCGACAAGGACAGGCGGCGATCCACCGCTCAAGCCATCGCCAGAAACACCGCGAAGCGCCGTGCCGGGTCTTGCCAGACGCGGTGACTGCCGAAGCCGGCGGCATCGAGCAGCGCTCCGAAACGGCCCGGCGTGTACTTGTACGAGTACTCGGTGACGATGGGCTCGCCGGCCTCGAAATCACGCTCGGCCGGCAGCGGCCGAGTGAAGCGGACGGTCTGTTTGCTGCTGGCGACGAGGTGCATCTCGATGCGCCTTTCCTCGGCATTGAACCAAGCGCGATGCGCAAAGGCGCGGGGATCGAAATCGGCACCGAGCACGCGATTGGCCACCCGCAGCACATTGCGATTGAACGCGGCGGTGACGCCGAGTGCGTCGTCATAAGCCGCTTCGAGCCGGCCGGCATCGCGCTCGCAATCGACGCCGATCAGCAGGCCGCCGAAACCGCCGCCGAGCTGGCGCAGGGTTCTCAACAAGGTGATCGCGCGCAGCGGCTCGAAATTGCCGATCGACGAACCGGGATAGAAGAACAGCGGCGGCTCCGGCACTTCATCGAGCACCGGGGCCAGCATCT
>NZ_JAHFRY010000151.1 GCF_023266035.1 Nevskia sp. | reverse complement strand
CGGGGAAGGCGGGGGCTGCGGGTCCTGGGGGTGATGTCCGGCTTGGCGGCGGGCCGGGTACCGGGTGTTTCCGTGAAGCCGCCGTTGACGGCACCGGTGACCATGCGGTCGAAGGCCGATCCATCGTTGCGGGTCAGGTTGGGCACATAGCGGCTGTAGGTCCGGAACAGCATCTCGGTCGTGGTGTGGCCGAGCTGCCGGGCGATCCACTGCGGGTTTTCACCGGCGGCCAGCCACAAGGTCGCGCAGGTGTGACGCATCTGGTACGGACGGCGCGGCTTCAATTGCAGGTACCGGAGCAATGGCGCCCAGACCCGGGTGTTGAAGTTCGGGTTGTCGATCGGCTGGCCTTTCCGGGTACAGAAGACGTAAGCCTCGGGATCGTCCTTGGCCGGCTTCAGCTTCCGGAGCGCTTCCATCACCGGCTGCGACATCTGGACCTCACGCTGCGAGCCGTCGGTCTTGGTGTACTCGGTCCGGCCGTTGGCGAACGTTTCGCGGATCAGGATTTCCCGACGCTCGAAGTCGATGTGCTTCCAGCGCAGGCCATGCGCCTCCGCCGATCGCATGCCGGTGAAGAACCGGATGGTCAGGTAGTTCCGGTAATCCGGGCGGACCGTGTCGATGATCCGACGCACCTCCTCCATCGAGAACGGCTGGATCTCGATGCGCTTGGTCTTCAGCCGTCGGATCTTCAGCGCCGGGTTGACGTAGTCGTGACGCATCGCACCCTCATCGAGGATCTGACGGGCAATACCCATGATCCGGTTGAGGGTGGTGGCAGTCAGCGGACGGCCTTCCGAGGTTTTCGTCACGCACAGCCGCTTCTCGGTCAGCCTGGTCCGGAAGGCCAGCAGGGCGGCACGATCGATGTCGCCGATCGGCATGCCCCCGAACGCCGGCATCAGATGGGTGTCGAGCATCGACTCGACCGCTGTCCGGTAGCTGTGCCGCCACTCGACTTCCTTCTCGGCTTTCCAGAGCGCCACGAACTCCCGGAACAGCGGCGTGTTCGAGCGCGGCGCCACGACCGGCGCCGGGTCGATTTCCGTCGGCCCCGCTACCTGCTGCGAAAGCTCGGCGAAGCGGGCAACCATCGCGCTGCCGGGGAAGTAACGGGCGTAGTCGAAGGTATTGAGGGCAATCTCGCCCTCGATCTTCTTCAGGACCGCTTCCATCTTGCGGCGGTTGCTCGCGGTGTCCTCGAGCTTCGTGTATTCCCGGCAGCGCTGGCCACCCAAGCGGAAGTCGAAGTACAGAAGCCCTCCACGGATCGAGACACTACCCATTGCAGTAGCCTCCGCCCGCCATCGGGATACCGCTGTCGTTCGCCGCCGCCATTTGCATGTCGGCTTCGATCGCTTCCCAGATGTAGAGAATCTTGCGGCCACCGAACGGCCGGAAATAGTGACGGCCCTCCAGCAGAACCGAGTCCTTCAGGCGATCACGGATCGTGCGGGGGTCGTACTTGATGCGGACCGAAAGCTCCTCGGTCGTCAGATAGGTCGCGGCCATTGGCTGTTTCTCATCATTTATGATCCATATGGATCTGAAGCGATCCTATTCACTCATTTGTGATCTGTCAAGAGCGAAACTGATCTTTCTTGATTAGTTGAATCCTCAGTCGATTAGAATGGCCCACCATGATCCGCATCAAACTTAAGCAGCTGCTTGACGAGAAGGCCTTCAAAGAGCGCCGCCGGATCACCCTCAACGACGTCTCGGAAGCCACAAAAATCTCTCGTCCAACGCTGACGAGGATTGCGAACGTCGCTGGCTACAACACGAACACCGACACCATCGACGCCCTGTGCAAGTACTTCGGCTGTGAGCCGAGCGATCTGCTGCAGTTCTTGCCGGACGAGTAGCTGGTCTCGAGGGATGTGGTCATTTTCGGAGTGACCAGAAATTGCCGGTCTCAACGGGTCTCAGGGCAGTCTCAGATTGGTCGCAGTGACCACATCCCTGAATGGCACCTTTGGCGGGTGCGGCACCAAATTTCAATGACACCTGAAATGCAAAAAGCCCACATCGACGGGGTCGATGCAGGCTCTAAGTCATTGATTTTGGTGCGCCCGAGAGGATTCGAACCTCTGACTTCTTCCTTCGGAGGGAAGCACTCTATCCAGCTGAGCTACGGGCGCGGCGGCGCAAGGATACTACGAAGGGATGTTGTCAGACTCGTTCCTTCGGAGGGAAGCACTCTATCCAGCTGAGCTACGGGCGCGAGGTGCGTAGTCTAATCGAAACGAGCCCTCAGTCAGCAGTGACTGACGCGGTTGGCGAAGGGCGCTCGGGCACAATGCCGGCATTCGCGCCTCCTCGTGTTTCGCTCAGCTCCTTGGTTCATCGCAAGCCCCATCTTCCCGAGAAAACCTGCGTGGTCTGCGCGCGGCCGTTTGCGTGGCGGAAGAAATGGGAGAAGGTTTGGGACGAGGTTCGCTATTGCTCGGATGCTTGCCGTAGTCGTCGCTCAGCCACTTCTTCTTCGTCCAGCGCCGCGTCGGCTTCCTCGACGCTTGAGCTGCGGACAACCGATGGGTCCCGACGATCCTGAATTCTCCTCATGAACTTCTCCCGTGCGCAATCTCATCGTCATCCTTGGCGATCAGCTGGACGATCACTCCGCCGCCTTTGACGGCTATGACCCGGCGCAGGACTGCATCTGGATGTGCGAGGCGCCGGCCGAGGCTACTTATGCCTGGAGCCACAAGGCGCGCATCGCGATCTTCCTGGCGGCGATGCGCCACTTCCGCGTTGCGCTCGAGGCACGCGGCTGGGCTGTCGATTACCACGCGACCGCCGAGCATCCGCACGCGACCTTGGCCGAAGCATTGGCGGCGTCGATCGCGGCACTCAAGCCCGAGCATCTGATCGTCGTCGAACCCGGCGAATGGCGGCTGGCGCGGGATATCGAGCGAGTTTGTGCGACGGTGCGCTTGAGCTTCGAAGTCCGCAGCGATCGCCACTTCATCACTACGGTCGCCGAATTCCGTGACTGGATGGGCGCCCGCAAGCAGCCGCGCATGGAGCACTTCTATCGCGCGGTTCGGCAGCGCACCGGCGTGCTGATGACCGCTGACGGCGAGCCCGAAGGCGGTGCCTGGAACTACGATCACGACAACCGCGAAGCCTTCGGAAAACAAGGGCCGGGCTTCGTGCCGAAGCCGCGCCGGTTTCTGCCGGATGCGATCACGCAGGACGTGCTGACCATGGTCGCCGAGCGCTATGCCGAGCATCCCGGCGCGCTGGAACATTTCGACTGGCCGGTGACCCGCGCCGATGCGCTGATCGCCTTGCAGGACTTCATCGACCAACGCCTTGCCGCGTTCGGGCCGTTCGAGGATGCGGTCTGGGACAGCGAGCCGCTGCTCTATCACTCGCGTCTATCGGCGGCGATGAATCTGAAGCTGCTGAACCCGCGCGAGGTGATCGCGGCGGCGGTCGCGGCGTATCACGCGAAGCAGGCGCCGATCGAGAGTGTCGAAGGCTTCGTGCGCCAGATCATCGGCTGGCGCGAGTACGTGCGCGGCCTCTACTGGTGGCACATGCCGGCCTATCTGGACGACAACGCGCTCGGCGCCGAACAAGCGCTGCCGGCGCTGTACTGGACTGCCGACACCGAGATGAACTGCCTGCATCAGGTGGTGCGCGACACGCTCGCTCGTGGCTACGCGCACCACATCCAGCGGCTGATGATCACCGGCCTGTTCGCGCTGCTGTTCGGGGTCAAGCCGCGCGCCGTTCACGCGTGGTATCTGGCCGTGTATGTCGACGCCGTGGAGTGGGTCGAAGTGCCGAACACCATCGGCATGAGCCAGTTCGCCGATGGCGGCCTGATGGGCTCCAAGCCCTACATCGCCAGCGGCAAGTACATCGACAGGATGAGCAACTACTGCGCCGGCTGCCGCTATGATCCGGCGCTCAGCACCGGTCCGAAAGCCTGTCCGTTCACGACCTTGTACTGGGACTTTCTCGACCGCCATCGCCAGCGTTTCGCCAGCCATCCGCGGCTGGTCATGCAGGTGCGCAATCTGGATCGGCTGAAACCCGAGGTGATTGCAGCGATCCGCAATCAGGCTGCGCAATTGCGCAAGGATCTAGCGCCCAAGAACGTCGCGTAGCGCCGCTTCCAGATTCGGAAAGCGGAACACGAAGCCGGCATCGAGCGCCGCCTGCGGAATCACCCGCTGGCCGGTCAGCAGGATCTCGGCCATCTCGCCGACGATCAGCTTGAGCATGAAGCCGGGCATCGGCAGGATCGCCGGACGATGCAGCACGCGGCCGAGCGTCTTGGCGAATTCGCCGTTGGTGACTGGCTCCGGCGCGGTGCCGTTGAACGGGCCTTGCGCGCTGTCGCGCTCGATCAGGAAACGGATCAGCGTGATCAGATCGACGCGGTGCACCCAGCTCATCCATTGCTGGCCGGAGCCCATTGGCCCGCCGCCGCCGAGCTTGAAGGCCGGCAGCATCTGCGCCAGCGCGCCGCCGCCGGCCGGGCCTTTCGGCCCGAGCACGATGCCGGTGCGCAACCGGCAGACACGCACGCCAAGCGCTTCCGCCTTGAGGGCTTCGGCTTCCCAGTCGCGGCAGAGCATGGCCGAGTAGTCACTGCCGGCAGCATCGGCCTCGCTCAGCTTTTCATCGCCGCGCGGGCCGTACCAGCCGATCGCCGAGCCGGAGACCAGCACCTTTGGCTTCACCGCCAGTTCGCTCATCCAGTCGACCAGCCGCCGCGTGGTGTCGATGCGTGAACTGCGGAAGCCGAGCTTGCTCACCCGGTTCCAGCGCTGGCCACCGAGGTTCGCACCGGCGAGGTTGACCACGGCATCCACCGATTCGCTGCGGGCGAGATCGTCGATCGCCTCGGCACCCTCGGGAAGCCGCTTGGCAGCAGCGCCGAGTTCACGGGTCAGCACGGTCACCTGATGGCCGTCACGCAGCAGACCAGTGCAAAGTTCGCGGCCGATAAAACCAGTGCCGCCGGTGATCAGGACGTGCATGGGGAGTCTGTCTGGAAAGGTGCGCCTGACTGTATCGGAACCAGTCCGTCCGGCGTCACGGCGATGACGGTGTCGCCCCGCCCCGGCGCCACCGGTCAGCCGCCAGTGAAGCTGCCGAACGCGGGCAGACGTTCGATCTGGCGATCATGATTGCCCTGGATCAGGGTGATCTGCAGCTGCGCGTGCTGGCTGCGGAAAGCATCGATCGCCGCGACGGCGGGCTCATCGGCACTGAGCTGGGTGTGGAACAGATCGCCGAGCACCAGCAAGCGCCGCGGCGAGCGTCGGCATGTGGGGCTTGGGTGGCGAGTCGGCTGTCACGAAACGGAGGGGGATTGCAGCGGGCAGGCAGGCGTATCATCGCGCGCCTCCACGCTTGTAGTTGTCCAGGAACCATGAACACCTCCGCTGCCGCTGTGCCGGCATCGTTCAACCGCGGCATCCTCGCCGTCGTCGGCGCTTTCCTGATCTGGGGACTGCTGCCGCTATATCTGAAGCCGATGCACGAGGTGCCGGCGCTGAAGATCATGTCGCACCGCCTGCTCTGGTGCTGCCTGTTCGTGATGGCCTGGCTGGCCTGGCGCGGCCAGCTCGGCAATGTCCGAGCAGCCCTTGCCGATGGCCCGACGCGGCTGCGGCTGTTCTTCACCGCACTGCTGATCAGCGTCAACTGGATCGTCTACGTCTGGGGCGTGAACTCGGGCCACGTGCTGGAAACCAGCCTCGGCTACTTCATCAATCCGCTGGTCAATGTGCTGCTCGGCGTGGTGATCCTGCGCGAGCGTCTGAACAACGCGCAGTGGACGGCGGTGGCCTTCGCCGGGCTGGGCGTCGCCTGGCTGACCATCCAGACCGGCAAGCTGCCGTGGATCGCGCTGAGCCTGGCCATCTCGTTCGGGCTCTATGGCCTGATCCGCAAGCTGGTCAAGGTCGATGCGATTGCCGGGCTCGGTGCCGAAACCCTGCTGATCGCGCCGTTCGCGGCGATCTATCTGGGCTGGCTCGAATACAGCGGCCAGGGTGCCTTCAGCAACACCAACTTGGTGATCGATCTGATGCTGTTCGCCGGCGGTTTCATCACCGCGATTCCGCTGGCGCTGTTCGCCTTCGGCGCGCGGATCATCCCCTACTCGACGGTCGGCCTGATCCAGTACATCGGCCCGACCATGCAGTTGCTGCTCGGCATCTTCCTGTACCACGAGCCGTTCACGGCAACCCGGGCGATCGGCTTCGCGATGATCTGGATGGCGCTGGTGATCTACGGCGGCGATGGCCTGCTGCGCGCGCGGCGTCGGCCCCAGGAGGCAGTGGCGACGGCGGTACCGCCCGAGGCAGCGACCATCAAGTAACCATCTGCCCTGCCTTTCGGCACGGCAACTGTCGATACCGAGGCGCTGCCTGATGCTGCACCATGTCGCCGCCTCCTGAACCCAGTCCGAATGAATCCGATGCGCCGCCGCAATCGCCTGACCCGATGGCTCGCTGTTCCCGCTCTGCTGCTGACCCTGCTGGCACTGCCCGCCGGTGCCGCGGAACCTGCCGAATTGATGGGCAAGCGCCTGGCCGCCTGCGCCGCCTGCCATGGCGATGAAGGCCGCACGGTCGGCGAGGACTATTACCCGTCGATCGCCGGCAAGCCGGCCGGCTATCTGTATAACCAGCTGCTGAACTTCCGTGAAGGCCGCCGTCAGCACACGATCATGGCCGGCCTGCTGGCCCATCTGTCCGATGCCTATCTCGGCGAGATCGCGCTGTATTACGCAGCACGCCCGCACGCCAGCCAGCCGCCGATGACCGGCGCCACGCCGGAGCAACTGGCGCTCGGCGAACGGCTGACCGTACTCGGCGATCTCGAGCGCAAGATCCCGCCCTGCCAGGCCTGCCACGGCGAGCAGCTGACCGGCGTGGTGCCGATGATTCCCGGCCTGCGCGGCTTGCCGGCGCGCTATCTCGATGCCCAGGTTGGCGCCTGGAAGAACGGTGTGCGCCACGCCCGCGAACCGGACTGCATGGGCAAGATCGCCCGCGCGCTGAAACCCGAAGAGATCACCGCCGTCAGCGCCTGGCTGGCCAGCCAGGCGTATGCCCTTGATGCCAAACCCCTGGACAGCCTGCCGAACACGATGCCGATGGATTGCGGGGTGCTGCCATGAAGGGCCGGGTGATCGTTCTCGGCAGCGCCATCGCTGCCGCCTTCGCGTTTTCGATCTGGCTGAACAAGCCGGATCTCGATCTCGAACCGCTGGCGCCGGCGACGCTGGAATCGCCGACCCTGGAGCAGGTCAAGGCCGGCGAGTATCTGGTCCAGATCGGCAACTGCGTGGCCTGCCACACGGATCAGGGCGGTGCAGCGTTCGCGGGAGGCCGGGCAGTGCCGACGCCGTTCGGCGAGGTCTACAGCAGCAACCTGACCTCGGACGACGAAACCGGCCTCGGCCGCTGGACCAATCAGGATTTCTACCGGGCGATGCGCCACGGCCGTTCCAAGGACGATCGCTGGCTGTCCCCTGCCTTCCCGTACACCAGCTACACGAACCTCAAGCGGGAAGATTCCGACGCCATGTTCGCCTGGCTGCAGACGCTGGCGCCGATCAAGCGCGTGCAGACGCCAGACACGCTGCGCTTTCCCTATGGCACCCAGTTGGCCACCCGCGCCTGGCGCGCGCTGTACTTCAAGCCGGCGACCACGGCTGACATCGCGGCGATGGATCGCGGCCGCTATCTGGTCGAAGGTCTCGGTCATTGCGCCGCCTGCCACAGCGCGCGCGGCGCGCTCGGCGGCTTGCGCAGCAACACCAGCTACATGGGCGGCGAGATCGCCAGCCTCGGCTGGGATGCGTTGCCCCTAGCCCCAACCCAAGTGCCGTCGAAACCGATGACCGACAGCGAAGCCAAGGAACTCGGCCAGCTGCTGAAGACCGGCATCAACACCGACAAGGCCGTTGCCGGGCCGATGAGCGAAGTGGTGTTCCACAGCCTGCAGCACCTCAAGGACGACGATCTCGCCGCGATCGTCGCGACCCTGCGCGCGTTACCTATGGCCGATGCGCCGCCTGTGGCACGCGTGCCACAGGTCTCGCCCGAGCAGCGTCAGAGCCTGCGCGCGCGCGGCAAGCTGGTCTACGCCGAGCACTGCGCCGATTGCCACGGCGATGCCGGCGAAGGCCGCGCCAACGTCTATCCGGCGCTGGCCGGCAACGCCAACGTCAATGCCGTGTCGGCAAGCAATGCCCTGAATCTGACCCTCAACGGCGGCTTCCCGCCGTCGACGGCGGGCAACCCGTTCCCCTACGGCATGCCGCCGTTCAGCCAGTCCCTGAGCCGTCCGGACGTCGCCGCCGTGCTGACCTACATCCGCAGCGAATGGGGCAACGATGCGCCGGCGGTGTCGGTGGTCGAGGTCGAGCGGCGCTGAGTCTCAGCCGACGAGCACCGCCGCCAGCCGCTGCCAGGTCCAGAACGCGGCGATGCTGCCGATCGCGTAGAGCGCAGGCACCGGCACGCGGGCGGCGACCATCGGCAGCCGCGATACGGCGCGGGTGGCGACGAACACCACCGCCACGGTCAACAGCTGGCCGATCTCGACACCGACGTTGAAGGTCAGCAGCGCCAGCAGCAGGTGATCCTGCGGCAGGCCGATTTCCTTCAGCGCGCCGGCAAAGCCGAGGCCGTGCACCAGGCCGAAACCGAAGGCGACGATCGCCGGTGCGCGCCGCGCCAGCGTGTCCTCGCGCTTCAGGGCTTCGACCGCCATCAGCACGATCGACGCGGCGATCACCGCTTCCACCGGCGGGCCGCGCAAGCTCAGCCAGCCGAGCGCGCTGGCGATCAGGGTCAGGCTGTGGGCGGCGGTGAAGGCGCTGATCGTCCAGATCAGCTTGCGCCGGAAGCCGACCAGGAACAGCAGGCAGACCACGAACAGCAGATGGTCGATGCCGCCGAGGATGTGTTCGACGCCGAGGATGGTGTACGCGGAGGCGATCTCGCCGCCGCCGCGCGTGTCGTTGGCGCTGCCATACAGGCGGGCGCTCCGCTGCGAGGCGGTGATCGTGTAGACCTGCGGCGTACCGTCGAGCCAGAGCACGCGCAGCATCGCCGCCGAATAGCTGTCGCCAACGCCGTCGATCGCCACCGTGCCGCTCAGCCCGCCGACGCAGACCAGCTTGTCGCCTTCGGTGCGGCAGCCTTCCGGCCAGCGCGGCGTCAGCTCGTCTTGCGGCTGCCGGCCGATGCCGCCCTGGCCCCAGTTCCACAGGAACTCGCCGGGCAGCACTTCACGCAGGTTCAGCTCGGCGATCGACATCTCGTGCGCCGAAGCGTTGAACAGCGGTAGCAGCGCCAGCAGCGCCACACAGAAGCAGCGGATCAAGACGCTTCTCCGGCGACCTTCAGCGTGTACTTGTCGCCGAGCTTGTGGACCGCTTCGCTACGCAGTTCGGCCATGCGCTGATCGCGCCAGTCGAGCAGCACTTTCTCGCGCAGCGGCTCGAACTCGGCGGGCTGGCCATCGGCGCGCTTCTCGACCAGCACCGCGCGCGGCCCATCCTGGGCGTTGAGCGCCACCCAGCGATTCAGCGGCAAGGTCGCGAGCTGCGTGGTGAAGGCTTCGCCGAAGGCCGGCGTCAGGGTCGACATCGGCCGGCCGCGATAGATGCGCAGGCCGCTTTCGACATCGGTGTCCGGCTTGGTCGTGGCCTTGCTGTTGAGCACTGCCGCGAAGGCTTCGGCTTCGGCCAGGCTCGGCTTGCCGGCGATCACCGCTTCGAGGAAATCGATGCGCGGCGGATTGTCGTAGCGGCTGCGGTTGGCTTCGAACCAGGCGCGCAGTTCGGCATCGTCCGGCTTCGGCAACACCAGATTGGCCTGCACCACGTTCAGCGCCTTGAAGATCACCCGTTCGCGGATCGAGGTATCGCCGCGATCCAGTCCCAGCGCCAGGCCTTCGCGATAGAGCAATTCGTTGTCGAACCAGCGGCGGCGCATCGCGGCCAGTTCGGTGGCGGTCGGCTCGCGGCCCAGTTCATCGCGGACGATCTGGTGCAGTTCGGCGTCGGCACCGGCATTGAGCAGGATCAGGTTGCCGCTGTCGCGGCGCGATACCAGGGTGCTGTCGAGCGCAAACAGCAGGCCGCCGAAGACGAAGAAGTGCAGCAGCGGTTCGCGCAGCCAGCGGCGCGGGCCTTTTGCAGAAGCATCGGTCTGGCGATCGAGCGCGGAAGAGGTGATGGCGTTCATGGTTTCTCGGGGTACGCAGTGAGGCGAAATCAGGGTGAGGGTTCGAGCTGGCGCAGCGCGGCAGCGGCTTCGGGGCGATCCGGCTGGATCGCGGCCAGCTCGGCGAGCACGGCGCGGGCTGCGTCGGGCGCGCGATCGGCCAGCGCCATCGCGATACGCAGCAGCGGCTCATAGGCCGGACGGAAATCAGGGCTCAGGCGCAGCACGGCGAGCAGCGGCTCGCGTACCTGGGCCAGCATCGCCTGCGGATCGGCCACCGGCTGCACGTTCATGCCGGCCTTGAGGTAGGCATTGCGAGCCAGCCAGTAGGCGGCGATGCGGGCTTGCCACGCGCGGTCATCGGCATCGCGCGGCGCGCCGAACACGGCGGCCGGGCTGGCGCT
>NZ_JAHFRY010000030.1 GCF_023266035.1 Nevskia sp. | reverse complement strand
CCATGCCGGTGCCGGCGATTACGATCTGGGTGATCCGGTGGCCGATCGCACGGGCGAGTGGCGCGATGGCATCGGGCGCTTTGCCGGCATCTCGGTCTATGCGCCGTCGACGCCGCCAGCGGTCGCGGCTTATCTGCGACTGGTACGGGCGGGCAATGCCGACGGTGGTTGCCGCTTCTATCCGGGGTCGCCGCGGCTGGCGCAGCAGATGCTGCGGCCGGTGCTCGGGGATCGCTTGATCCTCTGCGAGAAGATCGAGGAAGTGGCGGACGAACTACGCCGCACGATGCGCGGCTCGGGGGCGACGATCCATGTTCGCGATGGTTACGAAGCGCATTCCCTGCTGCCGCCACCGGAGAAGCGCGCGCTGGTGCTGATCGATCCGCCGTTCGAGCGTACGGACGAGTACGAGGCGGCGTCCGAACTGATCCGCAAATCGGTCGCGCGCTTCGCCAACGGCATCTACGCGGCCTGGTATCCGATCAAGAACACCCATGTGGCATCGAGCTTCGTGCGCCGCGTGGCGCGCGAGACCGGCAAGCCGACTTTGCAGCTGTCGATCGAGGTCGACATCCCGGCGCGCGATCCGTCTCCGATCACCGGCGTGGTCAAGCATCCGATGTCGACCTGCGGGCTGCTGGTGGTCAATCCGCCGTTCGGTTTCGATGCCGAGATGCGCGCGGTGCTGGCCTACCTCACGCCGATCCTGGCGCAGGGCCCGCGGGCAGAGTGGACGGTGAGCCTCGTCGATTAGCCCGCAGCGCGCTGATCCTAGAACCGATAGCCGTAGCTCAGCACCGGATTGAACTGACGGTTGCGGACTTCGATCGGCGGCACGCTGTTGACGTTGCCGCCCGGATTGTTGACCGCTGGGGTGAAGCCATAGCTCATGCCCAGACCCAGCTCGTGAGAAGTCGCGAGTCGCCAGACCAGGGTCGAAGTCAGGTGGTTGCGGGTGGTGGTCGAGAACGTGGCACTGAGCGCGCCGCTGTCCTGCAGTTGCTGGAAGGCGTGCGAGCCGCCGGCGCGCAAGGTCCAGGCCGGCAGGAACTGCCATTCGGCGCCCAGCGACAAGGTGGTGATGTCGCGGAAGCCGGTCGGCAGCGAGACGCGCAGATCGCCGCCGTCGTCGGAGCGGAAGCTGACCACAGTGTTGCCGAAGGACTTCGACCAGAACATGTGGCGCAGATCGGCGACCACCGCGAAATGCGAGCTCAGCCGCTGCGAGATGCCGATCAGCCAGGCGTCCGGGAACTGCAGGCGCGGCAGCTTGCCGGTGCCGGGCAGGACGATCTGGTTGTTGTCGGCGTCGATCGCGGTGAGCGTGCCGCGGCCCGAGTAATTGGCGAGCAGGGTCTTGAACTCGTAGCCGAGGGCAACCGCCGTTGCTGGCGTCGGCTGCCAGGTGACACCGACTCGGCCGCCGATGCCCTGGCTGGTCAGCGCCGAAGTCAGGTAGTTATTGCGGATGAAGCCGAAGTGCGCGCCAGACAGGTTCGGGATGCCGGCCAGCACCGGCACCAGGCTGCCGGTTGCGCGGCCCGAGGCGATCAAGCCGCCGACCTGCTGGGCGTCGAGCAGGCTGCCCAGATTGACCGAGGCATTGACGTAATCGAGGCTGGCACCGAGCCGCCATTGCGGGTGCGGCCGCCAGGCCACCGCGAACGGCACTCGCAATTGGCCGATACGCGAGGAAATCGGCAGACCAGTGGCGACGTTGTTGGTGGTGGTAGTCGACAGGAAACTGTTGCGGCCGTACTCGATGCCGAACCCGCCGGCAGCGAACAGGCCGGTGCCGAACGCGAAGTTGCCACGGCGAACGGCGAAGGCCAATTCCGGCAGATCGTAGGGGCCGCGGTTGGCACCGTAACCCAGGTTGCGCACGCGCTCACCAGTGGCACTGTTGATCACCTCGATCCGCGCCTGGAGCTCGGAGAACTG
Source organism: Nevskia sp. (assembly GCF_023266035.1). Lineage (GTDB taxonomy): Bacteria > Pseudomonadota > Gammaproteobacteria > Nevskiales > Nevskiaceae > Nevskia. The sequence goes on along the minus strand of NZ_JAHFRY010000030.1, from coordinate 34,391 downwards.
GAACATAACCTCGCGTTCGCCGGAGATCGACAGCAGCTCGGCGGGATTCAGCATCATCGCCGCCGCGCCGACCGGGTGCGCCAGACCTCCACCGGCCAGGCCGCGCGACACCGGGCCGAAGCCTTCGACTCTCGCCAGTTCAACGGCCTGTGCAGTCGTGGCCGAGGCGAGCAAGGCGCTGGCGACGAGCAGGCGGCGACACAGGAGGGAGCAAGGGGTCATCGGCGTCGGGTGCATGGCGGCTGGATCAGGGAGGCGGGCACATATTGTGAACGATGTTTCGTAAATTCGGCGTGGCGGCCTCGATGCTGGTCGGTCGGCATCCCCAGCACCAGGCCTTCGTGGCTGTCGTCGAGTTCGATCTGGCAGGCGAGGCGGCTGAACGGCGTCGAGCCGTCGGTCAGTGCCAGCATCTCGGCTTCGCTCCCGGGCCTGGCCGGGCCGATCCTGTCGAGCCAGTTCTGATCGACCCAGACGTGGCAGGTGCCGCAGTCGGCAACGCCGCCGCAGTCGGCGTCGACCGCGTGTTCGGTGCCGGTGGACGCGATGTAGGTGATCTTGGGCATGGGGTTCTCGGAATTCGGGGCAGGATCAGGCGTGCAGCCGGGTCTGGATGTCGATGTAGCCGTGGATCACGGTTCGACGGCACCCGCACCGGTTCGCCGATCACTTCGATCTTCGAATAGCGTTTCAGCATTTCTTCCCAGAGCGCCTTGATCTGCATCTCGGCCAGACGATTGCCGGACAGGTACCACATCACCACCTTGTCGCCCTTCCTGATCTGCTGGCCGCGGAACTCGACGTTCTCGATCGCCGTGCGACGCATGTGCGAGATCGGCGTCTGCCAGCGGATCACTTTGGGGACGATGCTGGCCAGCAGCGAGGGATCAGCCTTGGCTTTGGCGAACTCGTCCGGGAAGAGATGAGCGGCCATCGCGCTGCCGGACATCGAGCTGCGTGTGGTGTCGTTGCCGTCGACGATCAGCAGCACCAGCATGCCGAGGCAGTCGGTCGGGGTCATGCCCTGCATCGCCGGCGAATGGGCCAGCATCGAGATCAGGTCGGCCTGCGGCGGCAGCTTCTGACGTTTGTCCCAGAGGTTCTGGAAGTAGCCGAGGCATTCCATCAGCTCGGCGGTGCGCTGTTCCCAAGTTTCGACCAGGCCGTAGCCCGGACGTGTGGTGACGACGTCGCTCCAGCGGGTCAGCTTGGCGCGGTCCGCGCTCGGAAAGTCGAGCAGGGTTGCCAGCATCATCGTGGTCAGCGGGATCGATACCTGGTCGACCCAGTTGAAGACCTCATTGATCGGCAGGCTGTCGAACAGATCCCGGGTGCGGTTGCGGATCAGGCTTTCGAAGCGCAGCAGGTTGGCTGGCGCGACGATCGGGCTGACCGCCATGCGGTGCACGTCGTGCACCGGCGGATCCATGCCGAGGAAGTTCGGCATCGAGATGCCGCCCTCGACCGCGTTCAGCGTGGTGTCGTCGAGCACCGCGATGCCGGCAGACAGGGGCCGAGCCGAAGCTGCTTGGCAAGCTGACACGCCGCGAACTCGAGCTGCTGCAGCTGCTGGCCACCGGCCTCAACAACCAGCAGCTCGCCGATCACGGCGAGGTATCGCTGACCACCATCGAGTGGCACCTGCAGAATCTGTACGCGAAGCTCAATGTGTCGAGCCGCTCGGCGGCTTTGGCTTAAGCGCGTGTGCTGAATCTACTCGGCGGTTAGCGCTAATGGCTTATTGGGCTGGGCGCACTGATCGAGCACGTAGCGGCTCATCGAATGGCCGAGTTCGTTTTCGGCGAGCAGCGCCAGTGCTGCGCCGGCGGTGCGGAAATGCTCCAGCTCGTCGTCGTTCTCGGCGCGCACGACGATCGGCAGCGCCGGGTTGGCGGCGCGCACCAGATTGAAGATGCGCTTGGTTTCCAGCTCGTTGGGAATCGCCAGCACCAGCAGGCGGGCGCGATCCAGAGCCGCCTGGGTCAGCAGATCGGCAATCGCGGCATCGCCGGAAATCACCGGGATGCCGCGCTTGCGCAGACGATCGACGATGTCGCGGCTGCGCTCGATGACGATGAAGCGCTGGCCGGCCTTGTGCAGGTCTTTGCCGATCACCCGGCCGACGCGGCCATAGCCGATCAGCACCACGTGGTTCTCGAGATCGCTGGGCGCGCTCATTGATTCGATCGACGCCAGCCTATCGGCCTGCGCCTGCGCCGAGCGCCGCTCGAAGCGTGCCGCCAGCCGGAAGGCCATCGGGTTCAGCGTGATCGACAGCAGCGCACCGGCCAGCACCAGGTCGCGTCCTTCGGCCGGCATCAAACCCAGCGTGACGCCGAGGCCGATCAGGATGAATGAGAACTCGCCGATCTGGGCCAGGCTGGCCGAGACGGTCAACGCGGTGGCCAGTGGATGGCGGAAGGCCAGCACGATCGCCAGCGCCGCCAGCGATTTGCCGACCATTATGATCGCCAGCACCGCGAGCACTTCCAGCGGCTGCCGTAGCAGCACGGCCGGATCGAACAGCATGCCGACCGAAACGAAGAACAACACCGCGAACACGTGCTCAAGCACTTCCGCCTGGCTGGAGAAGCGCTGGGTCAGGCCGGCTTCGTTGACCACCACACCGGCTAGGAAGGCACCGAGCGCGAACGACACGCCGAAGGTCACCGCAGCGCCGTAGGCCATGCTGATCGCCAGCACGGTGACGAACAAGGTGATCAACTCGCGCGAGCCGGATTTCAGCAGCGCCGCCGACAGCCACGGGAACAGCCGCAGGCCGATCGCGTAGGTCAGGCCGAAGAACGCAGCGATCTTCAGGAAGGTGATCGAGATCGTGTACCAGAGCGGCTTGCTGCTCACGGTCAGCGAATCTGCGGTACCGCCGAGATGGCTGGCGAACGCCGGCAGCAGGATCAGCGCCAGCACCATCGCCAGATCCTCGACCACCAGCCAGCCGACGGCGATGCGGCCGTTGGCGCTGTCGACCAGTCCACGGTCCTGCAGGTTACGCAGCATCACCACGGTGCTGGCCACCGACAGCGACAGCCCGAACACCAGCGCGCCACCGAGCGGCCAGCCCCACCAGACCGTCGCCAGCCAGTAGCCGAGCGCGGTGGCGACGCCAATCTGGACGATCGCGCCAGGCAGGGCGATGCGCCGCACCGACCACAGATCGCGGATCGAGAAATGGGTGCCAACGCCGAACATCAGCAGGATCACGCCGATCTCGGCGAGTTCTCTGGCAATCTCGCTGTCGGCGACGAAGCCCGGCGTGAACGGCCCGACCAGCACGCCGGCGACCAGATAACCGACCAGCGGCGGCAGGCCAAGGCGCATCGCCGCGAAGCCGGCGATGAAGGCGATGCCGAGGCCCACGGAGATGGTCGCGATCAGCGGAAGTTCGTGGCTCAGATCCATCGGGTCGGTAGCGTGGTTGCGGGCGGCGGCTCCAAGGCTCTCACAGGAGCAAGCGCTGCGGCGATCAGACTTGTGACTGAGGGCGCGGCAGCGCGCTGTCGGCCAGCGCCAGATCTAGCGTGCGGAAGTAGCGATGCGGCAAGTCTCGGCTCACCAGGCCGGCGCGGACCAGCTTGCCGAGCACGCGCGGGTTCGCCTCGCAGAGCCGCGGGCTCTGGCCTCGGCGTTCCAGGCTGGCGATCGCATCGGCCAGCGCTTCGATGCCGGTGATGTCCATGAACGGCACGCGGTGCAGGCGGATGACGACGCTGCGCCCGGCGGGCAGAGGACCAAGCGCCTGTTCGAGGGTGCCGATCGCGCCGAAGAACAGCGGGCCGTCGATGCTCAGGATCTCGACTGCGGTGGCGAGGTCGAGACCAGCGGCGCTCAGGCTCTCGGCGCGGGCGCCGTCGTCCTCGCGGGTGACTGCGACCGACGAGGCCATGCGGCGCAGGAACAACAGCATCGCGACGATGACGCCGATGTTGACGGCGACGATCAGGTCGGCGAACACGGTCAGCACGAAGGTGATCGCCAGCACCGCGATGTCGCCGCGCGGCGCGGTGGCGATCATCTGCTTCAGGCGCGGCATTTCGCTCATCTTCCAGGCCACGCCGAACAGGATCGCGGCCAGCGCGCACAGCGGCACGTTGGCGGCATACGGCGCGAAGAACAGCAGGATCGCCAGCAGCATCGCGGCATGGGTGATGCCCGCCAGTGGGCCGGTGGCGCCATTGCGGATGCTGGTGGCGGTGCGGGCCAGCGCACCGCTGGCCGCGAAGCCGCCGAACAGCGGCGTGACCAGATTGGCCGCGCCCTGAGCAATCAGTTCCTGATTGGCGTCGTGGCGGGTGCCGGCAATCTTGTCGGCGACCACGGCCGACAGCAGCGATTCCAGCGCGCCGAGCAGGGCGATCGAGAACGCCGCCGGCAGCAGTTCGACGAGGCGAGTGGCGGTGATCACCGGTGGCGAGAACGCCGGCAGACCGGCCGGGATCGCGCCGTAGGCTTTGCCGATGGTGGTGACGCTGTCGAACTGGAGCCAGGCCTGCACCAGCGTGGCTGCCAGCATCGCCAGCAAGGGGCCGGGCACGCGGGACAGGCCCGGAATGCGCGGGCCGACCAGCATCAGCGCGAGACTGCCGCTGGCCAGCACCGTGGTCACCGGATCGGCATTCGGCAGCGCCTGCAGCAAGCGCCACAGACGTTCGTGGAAATGGCCGCTGCCGGGGTCCGCGAGACCGAAGTAGGAAGGCCACTGGCCGATGAAGATCACCAGGCCGATGCCGGCGGTGAAGCCGAGAACTACCGGGCTCGGGATGAAGCGGATGACATTGCCGAGCCGCGCCAGGCCGAAGGCGATCAGGATCGCGCCGGCCATGAAGCTGGCGAGCATCAGGCCATCGACGCCGTACTTCGCGGTGACGGCGGCGAGGATCACCACGAAGGCGCCGGTCGGCCCGGCGATCTGGTTCCGCGTGCCGCCGAACAACGCGACGATCAGGCCGGCGATCACCGCCGTGTACAAGCCCTGTTCCGGCTTGACGCCGGAGGCGATCGCGAAGGCCATCGACAGCGGCAGCGACACCACGCCGACCAGCAAGCCGGCCATCAGGTTCGGCAGCCAGTGCCGCCGCGCGAACAGCCCGGCTTTTGCCGCTTCGGTGACCGCGATCATCGTTGACTCGGAACCCTGTGCTTGCGCGGACTGCGCCCTGCGCACGCTACGCGCTTTGCCGGCCAATCGCGGCGACAAAAAAGCCCCGGGCTCCGCGACGGAAGCCAGGGGCTATCGAGCGACGAAGGACTCAGCGCGCGTTGACCAGCTTGCAGGCTGCCATCAGCACTTCGCCGCCGCTGGGGGCGTAGGCGTTGAAGGTGTCGGCATCGCAGTAGCTGACTTCCGGCGCGTAGGCGCCGAGCGTGGTCGTCAGGGCCGTGGTCGGCCGGGCGACGGCACGTGCGTAGTCACCGGCGAAGCCCGGTGCCGCCAGAATCTGGCGCAGGATCAGCATCTGAGCCGGGGTATCACCCCAGGGCTGCCAGTTGATGCCGTACTTCGCAACCGCCCGGCTCGGACGCTCCTTGGTCGGCGACATCGCGTAGACCACGTAGTCATCCGGCTGCACGATCAGGCCGCGGTCGGTGAAGCAGGACACCACGGACGAGTTGATGCTCTGGTACTGGCACAGCGACAGGTAACGGACGTCGGCCGTCGGCCCCACCAGCGGTGGCAGCAGCGGCGTGACCATGCGCTTGGCGCGGACCACCACGATCTTGCCGTACAGCTGCGAGGCGCCGGCCCGCAGGTAGTTGGAGTCACCGTTCGGGTAGGCGATCTTGTCGGCGGTGCGCGCGATCGGCTCGAAGGCGATGTTGCGGTTCGGCAGCAGGCCCAGGTTGGGGGTCTGCGACGCATCGGAGGCGGCCTCGATGCGAGCACACTTCTTGGCGTCCGGCGTCTTGCGGAAATCGATCTCGCCGCTGCGGTCGCTATAGATCAGCCGAGGTACCTCCTCGCCACCCAGGAAGCTCTGGCCCGGGTTCGGGAGATAGATGCGATAGCTGATCTGCCGGGCAACACGGGTCGGCAGCGCCTTGGTCACCGGGGTGCCGACATAGAGCACGTTCGGCAGGCGCTGTGCCGGATTGCTGGGCGGATTCTGGTAGCGCAAGGTCAGCGTGTAGCTGTCGCCCGGCGCGCCGCCGGTGGGCAGTTCGGCGACGTTGGGGGTAGTGATGACGCCGTTGATCGACTTGATGCGGGCGTCGGCCATCGCGTCGATGAAGTTGCCGCCCTTGGCGCCGTCATAGGACTGGAGCGAGAAGTAGCGCACCTTCGGATACTTGCCTTCGATGCGGATCGACGCACCAGCCGGCAGCGACAGCGGGATTTGGGCGACGCCATAGGTGGCGGTGTCGTCGAGAAAACCGGTGTTTTTCTGTTCGGCGGTATAGACGCGGAACGGGCAGCCGACAGTGACTGCTCCACTTAGGCCGGGCAGCAGCTGCGCCTGGACAGGCGTAGCGGCAAGTGCCGCGCCGAGGGTCAGCAAGCCGGACAACAGCACGGTGGCCGGGCGAGTTCGGACGGCGCAGATTGGTTGGATCATGGCTGGAGGCGATTCTTTCCGGTTGTGCGAGAGCGGGGTAATGAACGCGGGCGCCGTCTCGGATTGTTTGAGAGGGGAACTGCACCGCATGAGTCGGATTACAGACCAAGCTCCTCAGTGTGAGGTACTTCACATTTCAGGTCGAGGAACCGGGATTGAAATTCGAGGCATTTTTTGAGCCGACGAGTCGATATTCGGAGATTTTCCGAGAGTTTTGTGATTCGACGGGCAACAAAAAGGCGCGAGGACCATTCAGTCCTCGCGCCCAAATACCTCTGAATACCGCCAGACGTCTCGGCAGTAGGTGCTAACGATCAGCCATTCACGGCCCGCTTCAGCTCGACGGCGCCGTGGACCACGCCATCCGTCTGCGAGTCGATGACGCCGAAGTACTGCTCCGGTGTGAACACGTCGACCTCGATCGCGTCCAGCCGCGCCGCGTAGGCGCGGCGCGCCAGGGCGGCTTCGTCCGCGGTGATCAGGCCCTGATTGGCGGCGGCCTGCGCCTGCTCTTCCGGGATGCCGCGCGGCAATGCCTTGTCCTTCTGCGCGGCATGGATCTTCGCGATCACCGGCTCGGCCTGGGTGATCAGCTTGAAAGCCTTGAGCAGACGACCTGCGGCCAGGCTTTCGTCGGCCGGCTTGAAGACATCCTGGGTCAGGCGATCGAACTGCTCGCCCGGGCGCTGGATGGCCAGGGCCGATTGATGGCTGAGCGCGTCGTTCGGCAGCGCGCCGATCGGATTCAGGCGTAGCAGCAACATGCCGACGGTCGACAGATAGGCGCCCAGCGCGCCGCCGAAGTTCGCGTAGATGCCTTCGAACGCGTCCTGCACCTTGGCCAGCGCGAACTGCACCGAGTAATGCACCAGCGGCAGATCTTCTTCACGGCGGCCTTCGGCCTCGTAGCGGCGCAGCGCGCCGATCGCGAGCACCTGCCAGGCCAGGGCATCGGCATAGCGGCCGGTGAGCTTGCCGCGAACTTTCAGCTTGCCGCCGATGGTGAACATCGCCAGATCGGTCAGTACCGCGAAGCGCGTGGCGCTCCAGGCCAGGCGACGGTAGTAGGTGGCCGTTGGGCCCGATACCGGCGAGCCGGCGGTGAAGCCGCGGGTCAGATAGCGGCCGACAGCGCGGAAGTTGTTGACGATGAAGTGGCCGATCCAGCCGAGCAGGTTGTTGCGGAACGCCGAGGCATCGTCCTGCTCGACCGCGTTGACCACCTTCAGCGCATACGGATGGCAGCGGGTCGCCCCCTGGCCGAAGATCATCAAGGTGCGGGTAAGGATGTTCGCGCCTTCCACCGTCACCGCGACGGGAGCGGATTTGTAGCCGGCACCGAGGATGTTGTTCGGACCCTGCATGACGCCGGCGCCGGAGAACACGTCCATGCCATCGATCACCAGTTCCTGACTGAGCGCGGTGCTGTAGGCCTTCATGATCGCCGACACCACGGGCGGTTGCTGGCCGGAGTCCACCGCCGAGCAACCGAACACGCGCGCGCCTTCGAGCATGTAGCTGAGTGCGGCGATCTTGCCGACCTTGTCCTCGACCCCTTCCATGCGGCCGATGGCGATGCCGAACTGCTGGCGCACCATCGAGTACGGGCCGGTGAAGGCCGCCACCGCCTTTGCGCCACCGATCGCACCGGCCGGCAGCGACACCATGCGACCACCCGCCAGCTGTTCCATCAACATGCGCCAGCCCTGACCGGCGCCATCGAGCTCGCCGATGATGTTCGCAACCGGCACCACCACGTCCTTGCCGGTCAGCGGACCGTTGTAGAACGGATCGCCGATCGGATCGTGGTGATCGCCATGGGTGAAGCCCGGCGTGCCTTCGTGGATGAGCACGCAGGTGATGCCGACGTCTTCGCCCTTGCCGAGCAGGTTCTGCGGATCGCGCAGCTTGGCGGCGAGGGTGACTAGGTTGGCAATCGGCGCCAGCGTGATGTAGCGCTTGCGGAAGTTCAGCTTGATCTTGGTTTCGCCGTCGACGTCCTTGAACACCAGACCATCGGCCTTGATCGACGCAGCGTCCGAGCCAGCGGTGGGTTCGGTCAGGCCGAAGCAAGGGACGTATTCGCCGTTCGCCAGCTTCGGCAGGTAAGCGGTTTTCTGCGCATCGGTGCCGTAATGCTTGATCAGCTCGGCTGCGCCCAGCGAGTTCGGAATCACCACGAAGGTGCCGACCGTCGCGTTGTAGGCGCTGATCTTGGCCAGGATCGTCGAGATGCCGAGGATCGAGAACTGCTTGCCACCGTACTGCTTGGGAATGAGGAAACTCATCATCCCGGTCTGCTTCACGAAGGCGAGGATGTCGTCCGGAATGCGCTTGGTACGGCCGATCTGGTAGCGATCGATCATCCGGCAAAGTTCTTCCACCGGGCCGTCGATGAAAGCCTGCTCTTCGGGCGGCAGCTTGTTGTAGTTCTCGGCGAGGATCTTGGTGAAATCCGGGTGCCCCGAAAACAGCTCGCCATCGATCCAGATCGAACCGGCTTCCAGGGCCTGCCGCTCGGTATCCGAGATCTGCGGCAGGATCTTGTTGGCCTTCATCCAGTTCATCAGCATTGCGAACATCGGGTCATCTCCTTGGTTTCAAATTTCCTGTGCCGGCCCACATTCAGAAGCTGAAACGCAGAAGCCGCGACGACCGATCTGAGTCGGCCGCCGCGGCTTCGGTATCCAGCTTCAGGCCAGCGCCTGACTGCTCGGAACTACTCGAAGCGCTTGCCCTCTCCTGCCATCTTCACGAGGATCGCCGCCGGCTTGAAGCGCGGGCCGTACTGCACAGCGAGGGCTTCGGCACGGGCGACGAACTTCGACACACCGTAAGCGTTGATGTACTGCAGCGCGCCACCCTGATGCGGGGCGAAACCCCAACCGAAGATCGAACCGATGTTGGCGTCTGCCACCGTCATCACCACGTTCTCCTCGAAGCAGCGCGCCGCCTCATTGGCCTGCGCGAACATCATTCGCTCGACAAGTTCCTGCTGCGACAACTGTTCTTTGAGCGGGAAAACCGTGGTTAGTTCGGGCCACAGCTTCTTCTCGCCCTTGGTGCCGGCTTCCGGATAATCGTAGAAGCCCTTGCCGGCCTTCTTGCCCGGACGGTTCAGCTCCTTGCACATCTTCAGGATCAGCGGCTCGGACGGATGGCCGACGTAAGGCTTGCCCTCGGCAGCGAGGTCCTTCTTGGTCTGCTCCATGACGTGCACGGACAGGCTCAAAGACACTTCATCCTGCAGCGCCAGCGGACCTACCGGCATGCCGGCCTTCAGGCCCGCCATTTCGATCGAACGCGGATGCTGGCCTTCCTGCAGCAGCGCCATGCCTTCCATCACGTAAGTCGCGAACGAGCGGCTGGTGTAGAAGCCGCGCGAATCGTTGACCACGATCGGCGTCTTCTTGATCTGCTGCACGTAGTCGAAGCCCTTGGCGAGCGTGGCTTTCGAGGTCTTCTCGCCGATGATGATTTCGACCAGCGGCATCTTGTCGACCGGCGAGAAGAAGTGCAGGCCGATGAACTGTTCCGGCCGCAGGCTGGCGGTGGCCAGGCCGGTGATCGGCAAGGTCGAAGTGTTCGAGGCAAAGGTCGCCGTCGCCGGAATCACCGCCTCGGTCTTCTTGGTGACGTCAGCCTTGATCGCGCGATCTTCGAACACCGCTTCGATCACCAGATCGCAGCCGGCGAGATCGGCGTAGTCGGTGGTTGCCTTGATCCTGTCGAGGAACACGCCCTTGCCGGCCGGGGTTTCGCGGCCCTTCTTGATCGCCTTGTCGAGCAGGCCGGCCGAATAGGCCTTGCCCTTCTCGGCAGCTTCGATCGTCGAATCGAGCAGCACGCATTCGATGCCGACCTTGGCCGACACGTAAGCGATGCCGGCGCCCATCATGCCGGCGCCGAGAATGCCGAGCTTCTGCACCTTCGACTTCGGAAAACCTTCCGGACGGCTCTTGCCCTTGTTGATGCTGTTGAGCTGGAACCACAGGGTTCCGATCATGTTCTTGCTGACCTGCGACACCACCAGGTTCGCGAAGTAGCGCGACTCGATGCGGCAGCCGGATTCGAAGTCGACGATGCCGCCTTCATAGACGCAGCTCATGATGTTGGTCGCCGCCGGGTAGTTGCCCTGCGTCTTGGCACCGGCCATCGACGGCGCGATCGCGAACACCTGCACCACGGCGGGGTGACGGGCGTCGCCGCCCGGCCACTTGAACTTCTTGTCATCCCAGGGCTGCACCGGCTTCGGGTTGGCGAGACACCAGCTCTTGGCCTTGGCCAGCATCTCGGCCTTGTCGGCAGCAAGCTCGTTGATGATGCCCTGCTGCTTCGCCGCTTCGACATTCAGCTCCTTGCCTTCGAGCATCAGCGGCAGCGATGCCTGGATGCCGATCATGCGCGGCAGGCGCTGGGTGCCGCCGCCGCCGGGCAGCAGGCCCAGCTTCACTTCCGGCAGACCGAACTTGGCTTTCGGATCATTGATCGCCACGCGCCAGTGACAGGCCAGCGCCACTTCCAGACCGCCGCCCAGCGCGGTGCCGTTCAGTGCCGCAACGACTGGCCGGCCGCAGAGTTCCAGACGACGCAACATCTGCTTGAGGCGTTCGGCAACTTCGAACGCCAGCTTCGGATCGGTGATGCCGAACACCATGTCGATATCGGCGCCGGCGAGGAACTCGCGCTTGGCCGAAGTCAGGATCACGCCCTTGATCGCCGCATCGGCTTCGATCTTCGCAATGTAGTCCGCGAACGGCGCCATCAGCGCTTCGTTCAGCACGTTCATCGGCCGGTCGACCAGGTCCATCGTCAAGGTGGCGATGCCATCGGCATCGACCGTCATTTGCACTGCACTCATGTCTTGTTCTCGTATGAATTCATGAACAGCAACGTCATGGGGCACGCAAAGGCGCAAAGACGCCAAGGAAAATCAAAAGACTTTCTTGAAAGGCTTTTCTTGGCGGCTTTGCGTCTTGGCGTGAGATTGACGTTGCTTTATTGGCTAGGAGTAGCGCCTCAGACGCGCTCGATGATCGTGGCGATGCCCATGCCGGCGCCGACGCACAGCGAGGCCAGGCCGACCTGCTTGTCCTGCCGCTCCAGCTCGTCGAGCAGGGTGGCGAGGATGATGCAGCCGGTGGCACCCAGCGGATGGCCCATGGCGATCGAGCCGCCGTTGACGTTGACCTTGTCCATGTCGATGTTCAGCGCGCGCACGGCCTTCATGACCACGGCGGCGAAGGCTTCATTGATCTCGAACAGATCGATGTCCTTGATGCTCATGCCGGCCTTGCGCAGCGCCTTTTCGGCGGCCGGCGCGATGCCGGTCAGCATGATCGTCGGCTCCGAACCGATCACCGCCACCGAACGGATGCGCGCGCGCGGCTTCAGGCCCAACGCCTTGCCCTTAGGCGCAGAGCCGATGAGCATCAATGCTGCGCCATCGACGATGCCCGACGAGTTGCCGGCGTGATGGACGTGGTTGATCTTTTCGAGCGTCGTGTACTTGCGCAGCGCGGTCGAGTCGAAGCCCATCACACCCATCTGCTCGAAGCTGGCCTTGAGGCTGGACAGCGAGTCGGTGGTGGTCGAGCCACGCACGGTTTCATCGTGGTCGAGCACGATCATGCCGTTGAGATCGCGCACCGGCACCAGGGTCTTGGCGAAGCGGCCAGCGGCATGGGCTTTCGCGGCGAGCTGCTGCGAACGCACGGCAAAGGCATCGACATCGTGACGGCTGAAGCCTTCCAGCGAGGCGATCAGATCGGCGCCGATGCCCTGCGGCGCGAAGCCAAGCTGCTCGTTGATGCGCGGGTCCATCGCCCAGGCACCGCCGTCCGAACCCATCGGCCAGCGCGACATGCTTTCCACGCCGCCGGCGACGATCAGATCTTCCTGGCCGGACATCACCTTCATCGCCGCCAGGTTCACCGATTCCAGACCCGAAGCGCAGAAGCGGCTCTGGGTCACGCCCGGCACGTTCTCGGCCCAGCCGGAATACAGGATCGCGGTGCGGGCGATATCCGCACCCTGCTCGCCGACAGGCGTCACGCAGCCGATCACCACGTCGTCGACCTGCGAGGTGTCGAGGCTGTTGCGGTTTTCCAGCGCGTTGAACAGGTTGCCGAGCAGGTGCACCGGCGTCACCTCATGCAGGCTGCCGTCCTTCTTGCCCTTGCCGCGCGGCGTGCGCACGGCATCGAAAATGAATGCTTCGTTCATGGTGATGAATTCCGTTGGATCGTCCTGGGAACTGCGGGGCGCGCGATGTCGGGTCGGCGGTTGCGCGATTGGGTAATCGCAATTACTATTAGTTCAGTTCCAACCTTTTGTATGGTGTATTTCACCAGACAGGAACTTATTGGGCATACACAGCACGACGGGCCCAAATGACGCGTTTGCAGCATAATCAGGCCGATGATGCCGGTCAACCTGTTGAGGCGACCGGAATCGTCGGTCTAGTAAAGATCATTACTTGCGAGCACGAGGCAAACCGCTTTGAAGACCGTGGCAAGCCGAGATGACGAGATGAAAGATGCCGCCGTTACCGCCGACCGTGCCCTGCTCGATCCGGACACCCGGGCGCGCATCGAGCAAGCAGTGCTCGATATCTTTTCCGAGCGCGAGTTCCACCGGGTCGGCCTGATCGAGGTCGCCCGCGGCGCCAACGTCAGCCTGCAGACGATCTACAAGTACTACGGCAGCAAGGAAGCGCTGCTGTTCTCCTGCCTCGACACCTGGCTCGGCCGGCTGGCGACGCGGATGATCGACCACCTGCAAGGCATCGAAGACTTCAAGGAGAAATTCCGCAAGGTGTTCTGGGTGACCCTGGATTTCTTCGAGAAGAACCCGAAGGTCGCCCAGCTGATCATGAGCTCGGTGTACGTCAACACCTGGCGCAAGCAGGACAACTACCAGAACCCATTGTTATTCGGCACCTTCATCCGCGTGCTCGGCGAAGGCCGCGCCAAGGGCGTGCTCAACGATGAAGTCGACGAAAAGATCCTGCTCGACTACATCTTCGGCGTCATCGCCCGCCTGGTGCAGATGTATATCCACCGCGGCCAGAAGGAGCCGCTGACCAAGCAGGCGAACGTGCTGTTCGACATGCTGTGGCGGGCCATCGCTAAGCCGATGTGATGTTCTCCTTTCCCGCTCGCTGGGGAAGGGATGCAGGCTCAAGCCCAGGGATCGTAAGTCCCGAAGTGCCAGACATGGCCTTCGGGATCGCGGGCTGAATAGCCGTGTCCGCCTTAGTCCTTATCGACCAGCAGCGTCACCACCACGGTGCCGGCACCAAGGCGCGGGCGTGGTGCGCGTCGGCATCGGTGACCGTGATGCAGACTTCCTGGGTGCCGATGCCGCCGACTTCAGGCCGGTTGAATGCGGAAAAGATAAACCCGCGCCACCCGTTTCAGCCATGCAGCACCGACCACAGCATGCCGGCGCCAAGCAGCAGCAGGATCGCGCCCATCGCCCGATCGATCCAGTGCGCGCCGTGCACCAGGCGGCTGCGGATGCGCGGATGGCCGAGCGTCCAGGCTACGAAGCTGAACCAGGCACCGGTGGCGACAATCATCCAGGCGCTCAGGCCCAGCTTCAGCCAGGTCGGCGTGTCGCCGGTGATCACTGCCGAACAGAGCGCGACGAAGAACAGCATCGCTTTGACGTTGAGCAGATTGGTCGCCAGGCCGATGCCGAAATCACGCTGGGCGGCCTTGCCGCTGACGGTGATCGGCGCGGCATCGGCGGCTGGCTGGGCACGAATCGCGCCCCAGCCGATCCATAGCAGCAGGCTGGCGCCGACCAGCTTCAGCACCGTCAGCAGCGCCGGGAAACGCTCGATCGCCCAGCCCAGGCCGAACATGCCGTAGGCGACATGGAAGCTGATGCCGGCGGCGATGCCGAGTGCCGTCAGCACGCCGGCCCGCCGGCCGTGCGCCAGAGTCTGCCGGGTGACCACGGCGAGGTCCGGCCCCGGGCTGGCCACCGCCAGCGCGTGGGCGAGGGCGATCGTCACGAACAGCTCGGCCGGACTCATCAAGACATCAGACCGCGTAAGTCGCGTCGAGATACTTGAGGATTTCCTCGGATTCGAACATCGACACGCCAGTATTCGGATCGATCAGAAACGGCACCTGCACCTTGCCTTCGAGTTCCAGCAGCCGCAGGCGGTTGCGGCCTTCGACCGGCAGGGTCGGGAAATACTTCGCGCGAATCCACGGCGGGCCGACATCTTCCCAGCGTGCCTTGGCGGTGCTGCGCAACACGTAGGGCAGTTCCAGTTCGCACAGCCGTTCGCGCACCAGGCGCGAGTACGGGCTGGCTTCGAAGCTGAACAGTTCGAGCGGCTCGGCCGGTGCCTTCGACGGCGCCGCCTTGATGCCGCGTACCGTCGGTACGGCGCGGAAGGTCGACGCCAGCGCCGACGCGACGATCGCGCCGCTGCGGCGAACGCCCCGCGGCGCCCGCAGCTGGCCGCCGTAGGTTTCGGCGAGGTAGTCGACGATGTCGGCGGATTCGTGCATCGAGCGCCCGGTGTTCGGATCGACGAGGAACGGAAACAGCGACTTGCCGCTCAAGCTCACTGCTTCCGGCCGGAAGCGCTTGCCGCCATGTGGACAGGGCAGGATCAACGCATCGAGATCCATTTCGCTCAAGCCTTCGCGGACAAAGCGGCAGAACGGGCTGGCCTCGTACTCGTAGAGCTTCAGCAATTGCTCGGGCTGCCGCGTGGTCGGCCGGAATGACAGGCTGCCACGCCAGCCGCGGGCGCTGGACGCGAAGACGGAACTGACGACTTTCAGTTGATGCGTGACGGACATGGGAACCCCAACGAAAAGGTGCCGACCGAAAGCCGGCCGACTGCAGTGAACGCTCGTATTATCGCGGCAGCGGCGCTGTCCGGCGCGGAGGCGGTTCAAACCCTGCGGCGACGCGGCGCATCAGAGCGTCAATGACTACCGCAATCCTCAACCTGACGATGGAGGCCGCCTTGCCGGCCACGACGCCTGTCCCGCAAGCCGAGCCCGATGATCACGTGCTGGCGCGCCGCGCGGCCAGCGGCGATTCGCGTGCCTTCGAGCAGCTCTATCGCCTCAATGTCGATCGCATCTACGGGCTCTGCTTGCGGCTCTGCCACGGCGATTCCTCGCGTGCCGAGCAGGCTACCCAGGACGCTTTCGTCCGCGCCTGGGAAAAGCTCTCCAGCTTCCGTGGCGAAAGCCGCTTCAGCACCTGGATGCACCGGCTGACCGTCAACGTGGTGCTCGGCGAACACCGCCTGCTGCGCCGCTGGGTGACTTTCGAGGACGAGGTGCAGTCCGGTGTCGACGGCCAGGATGGCGTCGACGGCATGGATGCGATCGAGCCACTGCGTCAGGAAGACATCGGCAGCCGCATCGATCTGGAACGGGCGCTGGCCAAGCTGCCCAAGGGTGCGAGGACGGTGCTGATGCTGCACGACATCGAGGGCTACCAGCATGACGAGATCAGCGCGCTGACCGGCATCGCGATCGGTACCTCCAAGGCGCAGCTGCACCGGGCCCGCCGGTTGCTGCAGGCGATGCTGTCATGAACGAACCCCGCGATCTTCCAACCGTTGCCGACGACGGCAAGGAACTGCCGCCGGCACTCCGCGAGCAGCTGTCGGCCCTGCGTCGTGATCAGGCGCCGAGCGCCGATCTGTGGGCCTTCATCGAAGCCCGGATTGCCGACCCCGCCGAGCGCGAGCATCGCGAACTGCCGGCTGAAACCCAGCAGGCTCTGAAAGCCCTGGCGATCGATCAAGCCCCGAGCCGTGATCTGTGGCCGGCAATCGACGGCCGCATCAGCGCACGCCGCATCGGCGCTGTGCCCCGCCGGCGCTGGCTCGCGGTAGGAACTGCGCTCGCGGCCTGCCTGGTCGTCGCCTTCAGCATGGTCCTCAACCAAGGGCCGGCCAGTTCGGTGGCGGCCGGCGTGGCCAGCAACAAGGCGCCGCTGCGGCCATCCGCGGCAGTGCTGGCCGCGACTCTCGGCAATGGCCACGATGCCGAACTGCGGACCGCCAGCTATCGGCCGATTTCGCGCGAAACCCGGGCGCTGATGCGCGCCAACCTGAAGATCGTCCAGAGTGCCGAAACGCAGATCCAGCGCGCGCTCGCCGACGACCCGGACGATGCCGCCTACCTGCAGAGCCTGCTCGATTCCGCGAACGCGCAGCAACGTCACCTGAGCGCCGAGCTGGCCCCAACCCCATGAAATTGGGCCGTGCAACTTCCATGAATTCGAGGAACCCTGTCATGTCGTATTCCACGCTGCCCCGGGCCGGGCTTGCAGCTCCCCCAAGCGCCCTCCAGATCATGATCCTGGCCGCTGCACTTCTATTCGCCGCCGGAGCGGTTCGTGCCGCCGCACCCGGCGCTCCGGCGGCCGATGCGGCGCCGTTCAGCAGCGAGCTGCAAGGCCATATCGAGCGCGAGGTGATGCACAGCCTCGAAGGCCTGCAGGAACTCGGCAAGCTGGCCGAACTGGAAGCGCTGGAGCATCTGGACGAACTCAAGCATCTGGCCGACTCGGATCGTCTCGACGCGATGATCGCCGCGGCCGAAGCCCAAGCCGAGGCAGGAGCCGGCAGCGCCTCGGCACGCTATGCCGAGCGCTACAGCAGCGATTCCAGCGGCCCGGTCATCGACGAAACCCGCGGCCTGAAATCGAACGGCAGGGTGTCGGTCAACAACGTCGCCGGCATCATCGAAGTCACCACCTGGGACCGCAACGAAGTCAGCATCGGCGGCCGGCTCGGCAGCAGTGACGACAAGCTCGAAATCAGCGGCGACTCCAACGAACTGAACCTGGTCGTGCGGCTGCCGAAGAAGAGCCGCAACGGCCACGACACCGTGCTCGAACTGCGAGTGCCGACCAATGCCCGGGTCGAGCTGGAAACGGTCAGCGCCGATGTCGTCGTCAACGGCAGCAAGGGGCCGGTCAAGGTCAACACGGTCAGCGGCGATATCGCGCTGGCGCTCGCCTCCAGCGAAGTCTCCGTGCAGACGGTCAGCGGCGACGTGAAGCTGAAGGCACCGTCGACCAATACCCGCCTGAACAGCATCAGCGGCGATCTCGATCTCGAAGGCCTCAGCGGCGGCTTAAGTCTGGAAACGGTCTCCGGCAACATCGAGTTGCGGCGCGGCGGCAAGTTTTCCGATCTGAAGCTGAAGTCGGTCAGCGGTGACCTGCGCCTCGATGTCGCGCTCACCGACAGCGCCCAGGTCGGTGGCCAGACCTTGTCCGGCGAGATCACCATGATCGTGCCGCAGAGCCTGAACGGCACCGCGCTGTTGAAAAGCTTCAGCGGCGATGTGCACTGCGAAGGTGCGACCACGGTCGAGAACCACAGCAGCAAGAAGCGCGAATACGTCTGGGGCGATGGCCGCGGCGCGCGCATCGAGCTGTCGAGCTTCAGCGGCGATATTCGCGTCGAGAGGAAATAGGCAGTGGTCTGTGGCCGGTGATCAGTGGCCAGTTCAGCAAGTCAGCGCCGGTTCTGCTTCACTGACCACCAGTCACTGATCACTGACCACTGCGAAGCCGATGTCCTACGAACTCGATACCCGCCTGGTCATCGGACTGGCTTCCAGCGCGCTGTTCGATCTCGGCGAGGCCGATCAGGTTTTCCGCAGGGAAGGCGAGGCCGCCTATCGCGCTTACCAGCTGGAAAATCGCACCCAGACCCTGGCGCCGGGTGTCGCCTTCCCGTTCATCAAGCGGCTGCTGTCGCTGAATGATCTGAGCCCGACGGACGACCCGCTGGTCGAGGTCATCCTGCTGTCGAAGAACGATCCCGACACCGGCCTGCGGGTCATGGATTCGATCAAGTCCCACGGCCTCGGCATCAGCCGCGCGGTGTTCCTGCAGGGGCGTTCGCCGCATCGCTTCATCGATGCGCTGAGCATCAGCCTGTTCCTGTCGGCAAACGAGATCGATGTTCGTGAGGCCAACGCCGCCGGCCATGCGGCGGGCCAAGTGATCGATGTGCTCGATTCGAGTTTCGTCGACGAGGACGGCGACGACGAACTGCGCATCGCCTTCGATTTCGATGGCGTGCTCGCCGACGATCAATCGGAAGCCGTCTTCCAGGCCAGCGGCCTCGTCGGCTTCCACGAGCACGAGCAGCGCAACGCCGGCATTCCCTTGAGCCCCGGTCCGCTGGCGCCGTTTCTGCACAAGCTGCGCAAGATCCAGGCGCTGGAAGAACAGAAGGTGATGGACGATCGCAGCTACGTGCGCAAGCTGAGAGTCGCCATCGTCACCGCGCGCAATGCGCCGGCGCACGAGCGGGTGATCACCACGATGAGAAACTGGGATGTGGTCGTCAACGAGGCCTTCTTCCTCGGCGGCGTCGAGAAGCGCCGCGTCCTCGAAATACTCAGGCCGCACATCTTCTTCGACGACCAGCAGAGCCATCTCACGCCGGCCGCTGCCGCGCTGCCCTGCGTGCACATCCCGTTCGGTTCGCTGAACCGGAAGCTGTAGCAGGCCCATTACGCCTTCCTGCTAATAGCTATCGCCGCCGTGCGCTGCTACGGCGGCGATGACCTGCTTCGCAATTCGGGGCTTCTAAGCGCCGAGTTTTATTGACAGGTACGGGGCTAAGGTAGTTGGATTCCGCAGTCATTCGGACGTGCCCGAATTCCGAATAAACTGAAGTCGTTGCCAGTGAGATAGCTGTGTCAGACATGAACAAAAGAAAAGTCTTCATTAGCTACAGCCATGATTCCGATCTGCATAAAGAGACGGTTCTGCAGCTATCCGAACGGCTTCGGTCAGAGGGAGTCGAGACGATTCTTGACCTGTACGTAGAAGGGTCGCCAGAACAAGGCTGGCCGCGCTGGATGCTCGATCAGCTTGATAATGCGGACTTCGTACTCGTCGTATGCACTCAGACTTACTACCGGCGCTTCCGTGGGCACGAAGAACCAGGTCGGGGTAAGGGTGCCGATTGGGAGGGAGCATTGATTACTCAGGCGCTATATGACGCCCGTAGTCGGACATTGAAATTTGTCCCGATCTTGTTATCTGACGACGGAAAGGAGTTTATTCCCGAGCCGCTACGCTCGGGTACTTGCTACGCACTGACGTCATCTGACGAGTACGAACGCCTTTACGACTTCTTGCTGGGGCAGTCGGGTATACAACCGTCCCCTGTAGGTGCGCTTAGGACCAAGGCTCGGCAAGTCGGCGTACCTCTGACCTTCGATGGCGCCCAACCATCAAAAGCTAGAAAAATAGACATCGACCGGATCGTCAAGTACGCGCCGGATGAACTCATTGGCCGCGAGATGGAAGTCAGCCGACTCGCCGACGCTTGGGGAAAGGTGGAGCGGGGTGAGAACAAGCGGCCGCATGTCCTGACATTCGTAGCATTGGGTGGTGAAGGAAAGACGTCATTGGTCGCGAAGTGGGCGGCGGAGTTGGCTCATCAAGGCTGGCCGGGTTGCGATGCGGTCTTCGCGTGGTCTTTCTACAGTCAGGGCACGCGCGAGCAGACCACGGCCTCAAGTGATCTGTTTCTCGCTGCAGCCCTCACTTTCTTCGGCGACGCTGACATGGCGAGTAGCGCGCAGAGCGTATTCGACAAGGGCAAGCGGTTGGCGCAGATCATCGGTGAGCGACGAGCTCTACTGATACTCGACGGTTTAGAGCCTCTGCAACATGGACCTGCTTCCCCGACACCAGGCGAGTTCAAGGATCAGGGCATTGCCGTCCTGCTTAAAGGATTGGCCGCAATCAATCTGGGTCTATGTGTTCTTACTACGCGGTATTCCATCCCAGATTTACGGGCTTATTGGCAGACGACGGCGCCAGAGGAAAAGCTGGCTCGCCTGTCACTGAGCGCAGGTATCGGTCTGCTCGAGAAGCTCGGCGTAAAAGGGATGAACGGGGAGTTGGCGGCACTTGTGGAAGACGTGAAGGGACACGCCCTTAGCTTGAACTTGCTCGGCAGCTACCTGCGCGACGCTCATGCTGGCGATGTCCGCAAGCGCGACCTCGTGAAGCTTGGGGAAGCGGATGCTGAGCAGCAAGGCGGTCGTTGCTTTCGCGTAATGGACGCTTATGTTCGCTGGTTTGAAGCAGGAGGCGAGAAAGGCGAGCAAGCGCTTTCGATGCTGCGCCTCGTTGGATTATTTGATCGCCCGGCGGCGGCTAGCTGCATCAATGAGTTGCTAAGCCTGCCGGCTGTCCCAGGATTGAATGAAACCCTGGTTGGTATAAGCGGGGTAAAGCTAAATCTGTTGCTCAGTAGATTGGAGAATGCCAAGCTACTTACCGTGATTCGGGATTCAGCCGGTTCATTACTTGCGCTGGATACTCATCCCTTCCTGCGTGAGTACTTCGGGCGCCTCTTTCTGCTGGAAAGCCCGGAGGCGTGGCAATCAGGGCACAGACGGCTTTACAAACTGCTATGTGCAACCACGCCGCATCCGGTAAACCCCTCTCTCGGCGATCTGCAACCTTTTTATCAGGCTATTGCCCACGGTTGTTGTGCCGGCTTGCAGGAAGAGGCGTTCCACAAGGTCTATCTGAAACGTATCAAACAAAGTGACGAAGGCTACTCCGCAAACAGACTCGGTGCGTTTTCCTCAGATTTGGGTGCCGTAGCTTGCTTCTTCGATCGCCAGTGGGATGAACCTTCGCTCTTGCTGACACAACCTTCACGAGATTGGCTATTGAATGAGGTTGCGATTTGCCTGCAAGCGCTGAGTCGGTTGGCTGAGGCTCGCAAGCCAATTCAGATGGCTTTGAGTTCGCGTATCGAGCAAAGGGCTTGGAAAAGAGCAGCGACTATTGCCAATAATCTGAGCGAGATCGAGCGTGCGGTTGGCGGCGTTAGGCAATCAGTAGAGTGGGCTGAGCAATCAGTAAAATACGCTAGGTTTAATGAAGAAGAGACAGCTACATACTCCATCAATGTCGCATCTCTTGGAGATTCCCTCCACCAAGCCGGTGATAGTATTGGAGCGATGCATAGATTTCGCGAGGCTGAGACTATTCAGTCTAGGGACGTGCGTAGTTTTCGGTTTTTATATTCCGTTCCCGGATTGCAGTATTGTGATCTAATTCTTGCTCCTGCAGAGCTTTTAGCATGGAAGTTTGTGCTGGGACTTCAAGAGAAAATCGATCCATTCCCTCTGGTTGGCAAGTGCCAAGAAGTTTGTCAGCGTGTCTTACAAACTGTCCAAGTAATGGACGATACTAAAATGCCGTTACTTCAAACTCCATTCTTGCAGTTGTCAGGCGATCGAGCGGCTTTTCTTGCATGCGTTTTACAACGGCGACCTCTTGATAGTTTTCATTTTTTTTTCCAAGAGATTGTGGAAGGCTTCAGACGAGCCGGTCAGAGTAAATTTCTTACGCTCGGCCTCTTGGCTCGCGCTTGGTTGAGCGGCCTCGCGGGCACGCGCATTGGTTTCAATAGCGCCCAAAGCGACCTCGACGAAGCTTGGGAAATAGCCGAGGGTGGTCCGATGCCCCTCTTGCTGGCCGACATTCATTTGTATCGCGCCCGGCTATTTGGCGTTCCCCATCTGAAAGCGGAGGGAGAGCAATATCCTTGGCAATCACCTCTAGCCGATCTTGTTGAAGCGCGTCGGCTTATTGAGAAGCACGGCTATTGGCGGCGGAAGGACGAGCTAGAAGATGCGGAAATCGCGGCGCGTCGTTGGTCCGAGGGAAAGAGCTAGATAAGCCGATCCTACAAGTGCAGGCACCGCAACTGGGCTAATAGGTACTAGGGAATCTGCCTGCCGCCGTGACCTGGTGGTTGGATCACCGATGAAGCTGCCGGTATCGTCAACAATCAAGTCGCCGATGGTTAAAGCCCTACAGCCGCCAGGCGGCGCGCACCAGTCGAGCCAGCCGTCGTTCCTTGCCGGAAGCCGGTGCGCTCAGTTGCAGATGCTTCAAGGCGGCGGCGATGTCGGCCTGCCCGGCATCGGCCGGCGCCAGGAAGGCACCGAGCAATTGCAGGCGTCCTTTCCAGGTCGATGAGGCGGTCTTGAGCTTGCCGAGCTTCGCTGCCAGCGCCAGTTCGGCATCGGTCAGATCGTTGCCGAACGGCAGCTTCGGCAGTAGGCCGGATATCTGGAACGGGGCCAGCGCCGCGGCGAGATTTTGCGGCAGGTTCTGGCGGCTGGCCTCGGGTACCCGATAGCTGCGCGGCAGCTTGCCGGCGCGCTGGGCCTGTTCTGCCAGTGGCTGCTGCAGGCGGCTGTCGGCGATCGCCAGCAGGGCTTCGATGCATTCGCGGTCGGTCTTGCCACGCAGATCGGCAACGCCGTATTCGGTGATGACGATGTCGCGCTCGTGGCGGGCAATGGTCGCGTGCGGGAATTCCCAGACCAGATTCGATTCCAGCGGCTTGCCGTCGCTGCCACCGCGCACGGACTTCAGCAGCAGAATCGAGCGAGCGTCCGGCAACTGGTGCGACATCGCGACGAAGTCATGCTGGCCGCCGACACCGGACACCACCTGACCATTGCCGAGCTGATCGGAGACCGCCGCGCCGAGCAGCGTGACCTTCATCGTGATGTTGATGAAGCGCGCATGGCGGCGCTGTGCACGTTCCAGCGACCAGCTCTTGTAGACCGCGTTGACTTCATCGACGCCGGTCATGTCGACCAGATCGCGGCGATCCTCGTCCAGTGCCCTCAGGCGCTGGTAGAAATCGCCCGGGCCGATGAAGAACGCGCCCTGCAGCGCGGTGCCGCCGGTCGCCGGTTCGGCGGCGCTGCCGTCGTTGATCGCCGTTTGCAGAGCTTCGTCCTCGAACACCCGGCGGCGCACGATGCCGTCCTCGAACAGGGCAAACAACGGGTTCGAGATCAGCTCGCTGGCAACGTACAGCCCGCGTTCGAAGCGTCCGTCACCGCCGATGCTGTCGATCATCGGGCTGCGGCCGATCGCGCTTAGCGCGTCTCGATAGCGGTCGCTGTCGCGCTCCCGCAGACGCAAGGAATGGCAGGCGGCATCGCCGAGCGCGCCGATGCCGACCTGCAGCGTCCCGCCGTCAGCCACCAGGGCACTCGCGCGCAGGCCGATCGCCCACTCGGCGGTGCCGACCGGTTCATGCGGCACCGCGAACGGCGCGTGGTCGAGCGCGGGATCATCGAGCACCAGATCGAAACGCTGCTCGGCGATTTCCGCGTTCCGGCCGAACCAGGGCAGCTGGCGATTGATCTGGCCGACGGCGAGCCAGTTCTTCGGGCCGGCTTCGAGCTCGCGCAGCAGCGGCAAGCTCACGTCCGGATTGCCGGACAGGCTCAGGCGCTGCCGGCCATCGCTGTCGACGCGCAGGGCGATCGCCTGCACCAGCAGATTGGCGCCGCGCACGAGCATGTCGCGCGCCACCTGCGTGTAGTTGGTGCTGATGTAGTCCTGCTGGGCGATCGGATTGCCGAGCTGGCTGGCCGCGCGCAAGTAGAACTCGATCACCCGGATGTTCGGCGGCAAGGCGCGGGCGTCGACGGCATCGAGATATTCGAGGCGCGGGTAGTTCGGCCAGACCCGTTCGCGCACCGGCGCGAGGAAACGCTCTTCGAGTTCCGATTTGCCCTGCGGCGGATTCAGCGATAGCGCCGTAATGATGTCGAGCGAGATCGACGAATCCTGCTGCGCGCGCCGGTACAGCGCATTGAGCAGCGCATTCGGCTTGCCGATGCCGAGCGGCGCACCGAGCACGATGTGCTTGCCGAGCCGCGCGAGAATCGCGTCGACACAAGCCTCGGAGTCAGTCAGGCGCTCATTCATCTCGATCAGTGCCGGAAGTGGCGAACCCCGGTGAACACCATCGCCATGCCGGCTTCGTCGGCAGCGGCGATCACCTCAAGGTCGCGCATCGAGCCGCCCGGCTGGATCACCGCGACGATGCCGGCTGCTGCTGCGGCATCGATGCCGTCACGGAACGGGAAGAAGGCATCGCTGGCCATCACCGAACCGGCAACCACGAGCTTCTCGTCCGCCGCCTTGATGCCGGCAATCTTCGCCGAGTAGACGCGGCTCATCTGGCCGGCGCCGACGCCGATGGTCTGGCGATTCTTCGCGTAGACGATGGCGTTCGACTTCACGAACTTGGCGACCTTCCAGGCAAAGATCAGGTCATGCAGCTCGGCTTCGGTCGGCGCTCGCTTGGTGACGACCTTCAGCTCGGCCTCGGTGATCATCCGGTTGTCGGCGGTCTGGATCAGCAGGCCGGAGCCGACGCGCTTGGTGTCATGGCTGTTGCGGCCGTCGCCTTGCGGAATCACCAGCACGCGGACGTTGGCCTTGGCTTTCAGCACCTCGAGCGCTTCCGGCGTGTAGCCGTAGGCGAGCAGCACTTCGACGAACTGACGGCCGACGATGCTGGCGGCGGTTGCGGCATCGACTTCACGGTTGAAGGCGATGATGCCGCCGAAGGCCGAAGTCGGATCGGTCTGGTAGGCCAGTTCATAGGCCTGGCCGATGCCATCCAGGCTGACCGCGACGCCGCAGGGGTTGGCGTGCTTGACGATCACGCAGGCCGGTTTGACGAAGCTGCGCACGCATTCCCAGGCGGAATCGGCATCGGCGATGTTGTTGTAGCTCAGCTCCTTGCCCTGCAGTTGCTGGAAGGTCGCGAGCGTGCCGGCCGCCGGATGCAGGTCGCGATAGAACGCGGCCTGCTGATGCGGGTTCTCGCCGTAGCGCAGGTCCATCACCTTCTCGAAGCAGCCGCTGGCCTGCGCCGGAAACTCCGCGCGGCTGCCGTCCGGCTGGATCGCCGACAGGTAGTCGCTGATCGCGGCGTCGTAGGCGGCCACGCCGTTGAACGCGGCGACGGCGAGCTTGAAGCGCGTCGCTTTCGTGATGCCGCCTTCGCGGTCGAGTTCGGCGAGCAGCTCGGCGTACTGCGAGGCCTTGGTGACCACCGCGACGTCGGCATGATTCTTCGCCGCCGAGCGCAGCATCGCCGGGCCGCCGATGTCGATGTTCTCGATCGCTTCGTCAAACGTGTGGCCAGGCTTGGCGACCGTTGCTTCGAACGGGTAAAGGTTCAGCACCAGGATGTCGATCGCCGCGATGCCGTGTTCGGCCATCACCGCATCATCGGTGCCGCGCCGGCCGAGCAGGCCGCCGTGGATCTTCGGATGCAGGGTCTTGACCCGGCCATCCATCATTTCCGGGAAACCGGTGTGGGTCGACACTTCGGTGACCGCCACGCCTTTTTCGCGCAGCAGCTTGAAGGTGCCGCCGGTCGACAGCAGCTCGATGCCGCGGGCGGACAGGGCGGTCGCCAGTTCGACGATGCCGGACTTGTCGGAGACGGACAGCAGGGCGCGGCGCGGGGTCAGCAGGGTCATGGTTGTTTCGTCGGTTGGGACTACATCAAAAGCTTTGGCTCACGCAAAGGCGCGAAGACGCAAAGAACAGCACTGAAGCAAAAAGACATTCTCGAAAAAGCATTGGACTTTTCTTTCGCGCCTTGGCGTCTTGGCGTGAGATCGCTTTTGCTTGCCGGGTTCGGCGCGAATCAGAGGCTATCAGCGAGTGCTGATGTTGTACTGGCTCAGCTTCTTGCGCAGCGTGGCGCGATTCAGGCCCAGCAGTTCGGCAGCGCGCGACTGGTTGCCGTCGCAGTAATCGAGCGTGGCGCGCAGCAGCGGCGGCTCGACCTGTTCGAGCACGGTGTCGTAGAGGTTCAGCGACTTCGGCGCGTGACCGTTCAAGGTGCGGAAGTAAGCGTCCATGCACTCGGCGACCGAGGTGCAGAGCGGCTTCGGCGCGGGCGTCTGGGTATCGACGTCTTGAGGGTTTTTCGAGGACATGACGCTCGGCCGCGATGGCCGTCACGACGGCGTCATCGTTTGTTCACAAAGGGGACGGGGATGATACCGACGGGCCCCGTTCGTCGGTAGCCCCGTTCGTCACATTACGTCGCTCGTTAAGCGGCGATACGTGTGCCGCTGATGCGATTCCAGCCCTCGCGCTGGCCGTCGATCTCGAAGCTGAACCACGGCGCATAGGCTGCGCGCACTTCTTCGGCCTGCCGTTCGAGCAGACCGGCGAGCACGATGCGGCCGCCGAACTTGGTTGCGGCCGCCAGCTTCGGCGCCAGTTCGATCAGCGGCCGGGCCAGGATGTTGGCGAGCACGATGTCGTACTGATTGACCAGCACGTGCTCGATGCCGGCGCAGGTGATGCGCTCGGCAACCTGATTGGTGTTCGCGTTGTCGAGCGTTGCGGTGATCGCCTGCGGGTCGATGTCGATCGCCAGCGCGGACGTTGCGTCGAGCTTTAGCGCGGCGATCGCCAGCACGCCGGAGCCGCAGCCGTAGTCGAGCACGGTCTTGCCGGCGACCTCGTTCAGCGACAGCCAGTCGAGGCACATCGAGGTGCTGGGATGGGTGCCGGTGCCGAAGGCCAGACCCGGGTCGAGATGGACGATGATCGCGTCGGCCGCCGTGACTTCCCGGCCGGTCGGGCAGATCCACAGCCGCTTGCCGAACTGCATGGCTTCGGCGTGATCAAGCCAGGCGCGCACCCAGTCGCGATCCTCGACGGTCAGGATTTCGGTCTTGGCGCTGTCGCCATCCGGCAGCTGCTCGGCGAGGGCAGCACGCACCAGGTCGAGATCGGTGCCGGCCGTGAACAGGCCCTTGGTGATCGTCGCCGGCCACAGCGGCGTTTCGCCGGGCAGCGGTTCGAGCACCGGCACGTCGGCGGCATCGGTCATGGTTACCGACACGGCGCCGCAGGCAGTGAAGACTTCTTCGGCAAACTCGGGGTAATGACTCGCGACCGCGAGTTCGATCCAGGTCGACACCTTAGTGGGCGTCGCCGGTGCCGCCCGCCGCCTTGTCGAGCATCGACGCCAGGTAGTGGATGTGATGCGTGCCGGCGCAGAAGGTCGGATCGTTGAGGATCATCTGCTGCAGCGGGATGTTGGTGACGATGCCTTCGACGATCATCTCGTCGAGCGCGGTGCGCATGCGGGCGATCGCGCTTTCGCGGGTCGGGCCGTGGACGATCAGCTTGCCGATCATCGAATCGTAGTTCGGCGGCACGCGATAGCCGGCGTAGACATGGCTGTCCATGCGCACGCCCGGGCCACCCGGCGTATGCCACTTCTTCACTTCACCCGGCGACGGCGTGAACTTGAACGGGTCTTCGGCGTTGATGCGGCACTCGATCGCATGACCAGTGATCTTGATGTCTTCCTGCTTGAACGGCAGCGGCTCGCCAGCGGCGACGCGAATCTGCTGCACGATCAGATCGACGCCGGTGATCATCTCGGTCACCGGATGTTCGACCTGGATGCGGGTGTTCATCTCGATGAAGTAGAAGCGGCCGTTCTCGTACAGGAACTCCATGGTGCCGGCGCCGCGATAGCCGATTCGCTTGCAGGCGTCGGTGCACAGCTTGCCGATCTCGGCGCGCTGCTCGGGGCTGATGCCGGGCGCAGTCGCTTCCTCGATGACCTTCTGATTGCGGCGCTGCATCGAGCAGTCGCGCTCGCCGAGGAACACGGCGTTGCCGTGCTCGTCGGCCAGCACCTGAATTTCGATGTGGCGCGGCACTTCGAGATACTTCTCGAGAAACACCGAGCCGTCCTTGAACGCCTGCAGCGCTTCCTGGCGGGCGATCTTGATCGAACCGATCAGATCAGCCGGCTTGCGAACCACGTGCATGCCGCGACCGCCGCCACCGAAAGCGGCTTTGATCAGCACCGGATAACCGACCTTCTCTGCGACCGCCAGACACTCGTGATCGTCGTCCGGCAGGATGCCTTCGGAACCCGGCACGCAAGGCACACCGGCGGAAATCATTTCCGCCTTCGCCGTGGTCTTGCCGCCCATCAGGCGAATGGTTTCCGAACGCGGGCCGATGAACACGAAGCCGCTGCGCTCGACGCTTTCGGCGAAGTCCGCGTTCTCGCTCAGGAAGCCATAGCCGGGATGGATCGCGTCGGCCTGCGTCACTTCGGCGGCCGAGATGATCGCCGCCATGTTCAGGTAGCTCGAAGTCGCCGCGGCCGGGCCGATGCAGACGGTCTCGTCGGCCAGGCGGACGTGCTTCAGGTCGCGATCGGCCGTGGAATGCACGGCGACCGTCTTGATGCCGAGTTCGCGGCAGGCGCGCAGGATGCGCAGCGCGATTTCGCCTCGGTTGGCGATCAGGATTTTGTTGAACATGGATGTCCTTCTAATGGGCAGTCCGAGCCATGGATGGCCCGGTCTTGAACAGGACGTTCAGGCCTTCACTCAATGATGAACATCGGCTGATCGAATTCGACCGGCTTCTCGTTGTCGACCAGGATCTCGACGACGACGCCGCTCTTGTCGCTCTCGATCTGGTTGAGCATCTTCATCGCTTCGATGATGCACAGCGTCTGGCCGGCCTTGACCGTCTGGCCGACTTCGACGAAGGCCTTCGCGCCCGGCGACGGCGTGCGGTAGAAGGTGCCGACCATCGGCGCCTTGACCACGTGGCGATTCTCGGAAACCTTCACGGCTGGCGCGGCCGGTGCTTCGGAAGCGGCTGGTGCCGCAGCGATCGGCGCCGCTGCCACGCCCGATGAGGCGCTCGGTGCCGGCATTGCCATCTGCGGCGGCGCGTAGTACTGCGGCATCTGCTGCATGCCGCCGGTCGGATAACGCGAGATGCGAACCGATTCCTCCCCCTCCTTGACTTCGAGCTCGGCAATGCCCGATTCCTCGACGAGGTCGATCAGCGTCTTGATCTTGCGCAAATCCATGGTGTTCTTGCTCCCCATTCAGTGGTGTGATGCCAGCCGCGCGTGGACGGCTTGCAGGGCGAGGTCGTAACCGATGGGCCCCAGGCCCACGATCACCCCAGCCGCGATGTCGGAAAAATACGAGTGTTGCCGGAACGCTTCGCGGGCGTGCACGTTCGACAAGTGCACTTCGACGAAAGGAATTGCCACCCCGAGCAGCGCGTCGCGCAAGGCGATCGAGGTGTGGGTGAAAGCGCCGAGGTTGGCGATGATGAAGGCGACACCTTCGGCTTTCGCCGCGTGGATGCGATCGATCAGCAGACCTTCCTGGTTGCGCTGGAAACAGGCCAGCTCGTGGCCGAGTTCGGCGGCGCGGCGAGTCAGGCTGGATTCGATGTCTGCCAGGCTCGCTGCCCCATAGATCGCCGGCTCGCGAGTGCCGAGCAGGTTCAGATTGGGACCGTTCAGGAGCAGCAGTCGACTCACGCACGAGGCTCGTCAACAACAAGAGCGGCGATTCTGCACGAAGCCTGAGTTCGGTACAAACAGCTGGCCGAAATACGCGACGATGGCCGCCGATCAGTCGACGTTGGGGGCAGATCGGCGAAAACGACTGTTCCGAAAGGCCCCGTTCAAGCCGGCCTCAGTGGGGCAGGTACTTCTCGATCAGGCCGGCCAGCTCGACTTCCGAATACTCGCCGAGCTGGCGCTCGATGATCCGTCCATCCGGGGCAATGACCACCGAAAACGGCAGGCCGCCTTGATCGTTGCCGAGCGTCGACATCAGTTCCAGCATGTCTTCCGGCGTACCGACGGCCACCGGGTAATTGAACTTCAGTCCAGGTGCCGCGCGGCGGGCTTCCTCGATATCGTCCACCGCCGGGCCGATCAGCTGGAAGCCTTTGGCACCATAGCGTTCCTGCATCTTCACCAGGATCGGAATCTCGTTCAGGCAGGGCGCACACCAGGTCGCCCAGAAGTTGACGATCATCAACTTGCCCTTGTAGTCGTCGAGCGAATACTTGTGGCCGTCGAGGTCGCTGAGGGCGATGCCGGTCGGCAGGCTTTCGCTGGGCGCGGCAGCGGTGGTGCCGGGCTTTTGAGTCGAAGGAGTCTCGCCATGGGCATGCTCTTCGCCGCCGTGTTGGAGCTGGCTCAGGCCGTAGCCACCGGCTGCAGCCAGCAGGCAGGCGCCGATGACCAGGACGGTACTCAGTTTCGACATGAAATTCTCTGCGGGCTCATTCAGGAAGCGGGGCTGACATCGACGACGCGGGTCACCGGCGGATAGCAGACGCCCGCTTCTGCGCAGCCTTGCCAGCGTAGGCGCAGCTGGGTCGGCACCGGCGCGCCGGCCTTCAGCGGCAGCCGCAGTTCGACAGCGGTCTTGTAGATTTCGACATCGCCGAAATGTTCGTCGTGCTCGGCGATGCCTTTCGGCAACACCGGCTTGCCCAGGCTGATCCCGGCCTCGACCGCTTCGACGGCAATCCGTTGCCGGTAGAGGTAATAGCCCGGCTCGATCATCCAGTTGACCAGGATCGCGTCCTGGTCACGGATCACCGACACCAGCCTGAACGCGGCATCGGCCGACAGCAGCGCATCGGCGCTGCCGGCCTGCGGCTTGCGGCTGAATTCGATCGCCACCGCCGGCAGCGCGATGGCGCAGGCGAGCAGCAGCGAAGCGAGTCGGGCGTGCAGCGTCATGGCGATAGGGTTGTGGTTCAACGAATTCTGGTCAGGACAAGCCGTGCTGTGCGCGGGCGAAACCTTGCGGCCAGCCCAAACGGCCAGGCCGGCAAGCCCTGGACGATGTTGACCGCCGCGATTCGGGGAAGTTCGTCATGCCGGGCGGGGAGCATAATTGTTTGGACGGGGTTGGCACGGGCCGGTGTCGGCCCGATACCTGCTCGCTCAGTCAGCAACACCTGCCCATCACGCCAGCCCGCACGCGCACCGGCTCGCCGCTGCCGGCGCTCTGCGAAAGCCAGCCTCAGCATCTGATTTCCTGCCATGAACGCGCCCGAAACGCTGCCCGCTTTCATCTTCGACTGCCCGCCACCGGCCCGCAGCCCGCTGCGTGCGGCGATCGCCGAGCTGTATCTCGCCGACGAAACCGCCATCGTCAATCGCCTGCTGGCGATCGCCGAACTGCCGGCCGAACGCACCGCGCAGGTCGTGGTCACCGCGGCGGACTGGGTGCGCCGCGTGCGCAAGCTGAAAGCCACCCAGAGCGCGCTCGACTGCTTCATGCGCGAGTACGACCTGTCGTCCGACGAAGGCGTGCTGCTGATGTGCCTCGCCGAAGCGCTGCTGCGCATTCCCGATGACGAGACGGCGGAGAAGCTGATCGCCGACAAGCTCGCCGATGCCGACTGGGAGACCCACCTCGGCCACAGTGAATCGCTGTTCGTCAACGCCAGCACCTGGGGCCTGATGCTGACCGGCCGCATCGTCCGCGCGCCGGCCGATACCGCCGGTTCGTTCAAGGCGGCATGGTCGCGGCTGGTCAATCGTTCCACCGAGCCGGTGGTGCGCCTCGCCATCCGCTCGGCGATGCGGATGATGGGCAGCCAGTTCGTCATGGGCCGCACCATCCACGAAGCGCTGGAAGCCGCGCAGACCAAGGGGCAGCGCCCGTACCGGCATTCCTACGACATGCTTGGCGAAGCGGCGCTGACCGTGGCCGATGCCGATCGCTACCTGGCCTCGTATCTCGATGCCATTACCGCGATCGGCCATGCCGCGCGCAGCATCCACGGGGGCGTCGAAGCGCGGCCCGGCATCTCGGTGAAGCTGTCGGCGCTGCATCCGCGCTACGAGCACGCCAAGCGCAGCCGGGTGCTCGCCGAGCTGACGCCGCGCCTGCTGCTGCTGGCGCAATCGGCGCGCGCTTCCGGCATCAGCCTGTGTGTCGATGCCGAGGAGGCTGATCGCCTGTCCTTGTCGCTGGACCTGTTCGAGCGCGTCTATCGCGATGCCTCGCTGATCCATTGGGACGGCCTGGGCCTGGCCGTGCAGGGTTTCCAGAAGCGGGCGATCGCGGTCATCGAATGGCTGGAGGCGTTGGCCCGCGAAGTCGGCCGGCGGATTCCGGTGCGTCTGGTCAAGGGCGCCTACTGGGATACCGAAGTGAAGCGCGCCCAGGAAGCCGGGCTCGCCGGCTATCCGGTGTTCACCCGCAAGGCCAACACCGATGTCGCCTATCTGGCCTGTGCTCGGCGTTTGCTGGCGGCGCGTGATGTCTTCTATCCGCAGCTCGCTACCCACAATGCGCATACCGTCGCAGCGATGAAGGCCTATGCCGGCGAAACGGCGATCGGTGGCGGTATGGCCGGCTTCGAGTTCCAGCGCCTGCACGGCATGGGTGAAGCGCTGTACGACGTGGTGCGCGAGGATTGCGCGGTGCCCTGCCGCGTCTATTCGCCGGTCGGCAGCCATGCCGATCTGCTGCCCTACCTGGTCCGCCGGCTGCTCGAGAACGGGGCCAACACCTCGTTCGTCAATCGCATCTTCGACGAGAACATCGCCGCCGAGCAGCTGGTTGCCGATCCCGTCGCCATGGTTCGCGCGCTGGCCGTGAAGCCGAATCCGGGTTTGCCGCTGCCGGCCGAGCTGTACGGCGCAGCGCGGCGCAATTCCGCCGGTCTGAACCTCGCTGACGAAACCTGCGCCTGCGCACTGGCCCGTGATCTGCAGAGCGCCGAGCCGCTGACCCGCGTCGCCTCGCTGTGCTACGACGGCTCGGCCACCACCGGTGCGCCGCAGACCTTGCGCAAGCCGGCCGATCGCCGAGTCGCGCTCGGTGAATGGCTGGCCTTCGATCCGGCCGCTGCGGCCGATGTGGTTGCCGCCGCCGTCGGCTCGGCCGAGCGCTGGAATGCGATCCCGGTCGAAAGCCGTGCGGCGATTCTCGATCGCGCCGCCGATCGCCTCGAAGCCGCGCGGCCGCTGTTCCTGCGCCTGCTGATCGAGGAAGCCGGCAAGACCTTGAGCGATGCCCAGGCCGAGGTCCGCGAAGCCGCCGACTTCCTGCGCTATTACGCCGCCGCAGCGCGCCGCCTGCTGGCTCATCCGGAAACGCTGGCCGGCCCGACTGGCGAGCACAACGAACTGCAGCTGCATGGCCGGGGCGTGTTCGTCTGCATCAGCCCCTGGAATTTCCCGCTGGCGATCTTCACCGGCCAGATCGCGGCGGCCTTGGTCGCCGGCAATCCGGTGATCGCCAAGCCCGCCGAACAGACGCCGATGATCGCCACCGCGATGGCGCAGCTGCTGCGCGAGGCCGGCGTGCCGAGCTACGTGTTCCAGTGCGTGCTCGGCGATGGCGCCGTTGGTGCAGCGCTGATCGCCGCAGCCGGTGTTGCTGGCGTCGCCTTCACCGGCTCCAGCGAAGTTGCGCGCCTGATCAATCGTCAGCTCGCCCTGCGCGATGGGCCGATCGCCACCCTGGTTGCCGAGACCGGCGGCCAGAACGTGATGATTGCCGACTCCTCCTCGCTGCCCGAGCAGGTAGTCAAGGACGCGCTGGCTTCGGCCTTCGGTTCGGCTGGCCAGCGCTGCTCGGCGCTGCGGGTGCTGTATCTGCAGGACGACATCGCCGACAAGACCATCGAGATGCTGAAAGGCGCGATGCAGGAATTGACCATCGGCGACCCGGCGCTGCTGGCGACCGATATCGGCCCGGTGATCGATGAAGCGGCGCGCACCAGGCTCGAAGCCCATGCCACCGCGATCAGCCAGAGCGGCAAGCTGATCGAGCGCCTGAGCCTGCCGGACAGCTGCGCACACGGCAGTTTCGTGGCGCCCCTGGCGGTCGAGATCAGCGGCATCGAAGCGCTGGATGAGGAGCACTTCGGGCCGATCCTGCACGTGGCGCGGTTCTCGTCGCGTCGGCTCGATGCGGTGGTCGATGCGATCAATACTTCCGGCTACGGCCTGACTCTGGGCATCCACAGCCGCATCGAAAGCACCTGGCGGCGCGTGCAGTCGCGGGCCAAGGTCGGCAACGTCTACATCAATCGCAGCATGACCGGCGCGGTGGTCGGCGTGCAGCCCTTCGGTGGCGAAGGCCTGTCCGG
>NZ_JAHFRY010000029.1:31915-36467 GCF_023266035.1 Nevskia sp. | reverse complement strand
CAGGAACAGCTGGCCGGCGATGAGCTGAAGCCCGGCGACCAGGATGCGCGGGTCGCCACCGGCTTCCTGCGTGGCTTTCCGGACAACAGCAACTCCCGCGATCTGGTCCAGAAGAAGTACCAGCACACCACCGACATGACCGACACCGTCGGCGAAGTGTTCCTGGCTCAGACCGTCGGTTGCGCCCGTTGCCACAATCACAAGGCCGATCGCATCTCGCAGAAGGAGTACTTCCAGTTCCAGGCCTTCTTCGCCAATACCAGTGCGGTCGACGACATTCCCGCCGTCAAGGGCGAGGAGGAACTTGCCTACGAAAAGGCTCAGGCCAAGTGGGAAACCGCGACTGCCGATCTCCGCGCCAAGCAGAAAGCGGTGATCGACAGCGTTCGCGATCAGGCCAAGGTCTATCTGCTCGATCGCTACTCGCAGGCCACTCAGGCCTCGCTGCGCAAGCTGTACGCGGTGCCGGAAACGGAGTGGACGCCGCACGATCGCTGGATCATCAACCAGTTCGCCGACTACGGTACGGACGAAGTGTTGTCGGCTTTCCTGCGTGATCACTCGGACAAGAACGCCGAGGGCTACAAGCCGGAGTACGCGGTCAAGCTCGAGGAGTACCGCAAGCTCAAGGAAGAACTGGCGAAGTTCGACAAGCTGAAGCCTTCCGGTGGTTCGCTGACCGTCACTGCGATGACCGAGCTCGGCCACGCCGAAGCGCCGCCGACCAATGTGCTGTTCGGCGGTGACTTCGAGCGGCCGATCGAGGAAGTGCAGCCAGGCTTCCCGGCGGCGATCACTTCGGAGAAGCCGGTGATCGTGCCGTCGGCCACATCATCCGGCCGTCGCACGGCGCTCGCCAAGTGGATTGCCAGCCCGCAAAACCCGCTGACTGCCCGCGTGTTCGTCAACAGAGTCTGGGATCAGTACTTCGGCCGCGGCATCGTCGAAACGCTCAGCGACTTCGGCAAGGCTGGCCAGAAGCCGAGCAATCCGGAACTGCTCGATTACCTCGCCGACAGCTTCGTGCGCAGCGGCTGGGACGTGAAGCAGCTGCATCGGCAGATCCTGCTGTCCAGCGTCTACCGGCAGTCCTCGGACTATCGTCAGGATGCCTACAAGGCTGATCCGGAGAACAAGCTGCTGGCGGTGTTCCCACGCCAGCGTCTCGATGCCGAAACGATCCGCGACTCGCTGCTGGTCGCGTCCGGCTCGCTGGCCGAGAAGGTCGGCGGCCCGAGCGTGTTCCCGCCGGTGCCGTCGAATCTGTTCACCGGCAATGCCTGGAAGGTATCGAGCAGCCAGGAAGACTGGAATCGCCGCAGCCTCTACATCTTCACTCGGCGCAGCATCCCCTACCCGCTGCTGCAGCCCTTCGACATGGCCAACAACCAGCAGGCGCATGCCAAGCGTGATGTCACCACGACTCCACTGCAGGCGCTGACCCTGTTCAACAGCGAGATCGTTTTCGACTGGTCGAAAGCGCTGGCCGGCCGGGTGATCCGCGAGCGCGGCAACAGCTCGGCGGCGCAGCTCGACGGCCTCTACGAAATCCTTTACGCCCGCAAGCCGGACAAGCAGGAAAAGACCGCGCTGCTGGCCTTCCTCGACAGCCAGGAGAAGGTGCTCAAGTCCCAGGCCGCCAACGGCAAGTTCGCGATCAACGTGCCGACCGGCCTCGGCAAGACGCCCGCACTCGATCCGATCCGTACCGCCGCGTTCGTCGACCTGACCCATGCCGTCGTGAACTCCAACGAGTTCGCCTACCGCTTCTGATTGCCGCATTCCCATTACCGGAGACACCCATGACGCTTCTCAACAAGCCGACTTCACGTCGCGAACTGCTGACCCAGGTAGGCCTCGGCCTCGGTGGCGTTGCCCTTGGCGGCGCTTTCTTCCCGGGTGCCGCAGGTGCCAGCGAACCGCTTGGCCTCATCGATCCACTGGCGCCGAAAGCGCCGCATTTCGCGGCCAAGGTGAAGTCGGTGATCTGGCTCCACATGGACGGCGCGCCGAGCACCCTGGACCTGTTCGACTACAAGCCCGAGCTGATCAAGCTGGCCGGCCAGGAAGTGCCCGCCTCGTTCATGAAGGGCATCAAGGAAGGCGTGCGCGGCAGTACCGGCAAGCTGTTCGCGACCAAGCGCGAGTGGAAGCAGCACGGTGACAGCGGCGCCTGGTTTTCGGACCTGCTGCCGAATCTCGCCGAGCAGTCGGACAAGCTCGCCTTCATCAAGTCCAGCACCACGATCGGTGCCACGCACGACATCTCGGTGCTCAAGCTGAACACCGGCGATCTGAGCCCGGGCCGGCCTTCGCTCGGCGCCTGGGTGCAGTACGCGCTCGGTGCGGCGAATCCGGATCTGCCCGCCTACGTCGTGCTCTACAACGATAAGCGCGAGCCGCGCGGCGGCTCGATCAACTGGAGTTCGGGCTTCCTGCCGGCGGTCTATCAGGGCACCGCGTTCCGCCCTGGCGATTCGCCGATCCTGCATCTGAACCGCCCGGAACTGGTCGCCGAAGCCGAGCAAGGCAGCACGCTGGATCTGCTCGGCCGCCTGAATCGCGCGCATGCACTGCGTCGCCCGCAGGACAGCGAGCTGCAGGCGCGTATCCGTTCCTACGACCTCGCCGCGCGGATGGAAGTGACGGCACCAGACGCCGTCAGCCTGGCCAAGGAAACCGACGCCACCAAGACGCTCTACGGTTTCGACGACGAAACCAGCAAGTCCTACGGCGAAACTCTGCTGCGTGCGCGCAGGCTGGTGGAACGCGGCGTGCGCTTCATCCAGGTGGTCTCCGGCCCGCTCGAAGTGGAAGGCGAAAGCCGCAACTGGGATGGCCACAACAACCTCGAAGAGAACCATCGCAAGCACAGCCGTCAGGTCGACAAGCCGATCGCCGGCCTGCTCGCCGATCTCGAAGCGCGTGGCCTGCTCGACTCGACGCTGGTGGTCTGGACCTCCGAATTCGGCCGCACGCCGTTCGGCCAGAGCGGCAACGGCCGTGATCACAATCCCTGGGGCTACACGCAGTGGATGGCCGGCGGCGGCGTCAAGGCCGGCACCACGGTCGGCGGCACCGATGAAATCGGCATGCAGGCGGTCGGCAAGAAGGTCGACACCTACGACTTGCAGGCCACAGTGCTCCAGCTGATGGGCCTCGATCACCTGAAGACCACGTTCCTGCACAACGGCCGCGCCGAGCGCCCGACGGTGGTTTACGGCGAAGTCGTCCAGGAATTACTTGCGTAGTTGATGTTGTCTCCTCGGTAGGTCGCGTCATTGCCGGCCCGTAGAACACCTCGTTCCAGGCCGGCTGTTTTAACCAGGCAGCAACTGTTTCACCTCCCTCATTCAAGCGCCGCTGCCGGCCCGATCCGATCGCCGGTGGCCGCGCCGTCATCAACGCCGCGCATCGCGGCACACAGGAAACCTGCGGTCATGCGGAAGTGGGCCTACATCATCGGTTGGTCGCTGGCGGCAAGCAGCGGCCTGGCATGGGCAGCGATCGATCTCGGCGATTTCGACGAGTACGTGATGCGCGACATGGACGATGCCAACAAGGATCTCGGCCCCGCGCTCGGTGCCGGCAACTTCGAAGCGGCGCTCGCCGATGCCGAAGCGCTGCAGACCGGCCTGAACTGGACCGAGGACTACTTCGTCCGCAAGGGCGGCGTCGACGATGCGGTGGTGCTTGCACGCCAAGGCAAGGATTCGCTGGCCACCGTCTTCGCCGCGATCTCCCGCAAGGATCTCGATGTCGCCAGCGCCGCGGCGCGCGAGGTCGGGAAGAACTGCACCAGCTGTCACGACCTCTACAAGCCGCTGAAATGACGCGGCCGAATTTCCATCGCTTGCGTCGTCACCTGGCTGGCTGGCTGCTGTTGGTCTGCACAAGCCCGGCGCTTGCTGCGCTGTCCGTGGAAGACCTCGCCGAGCGCATCGGTGCTGGCGATCCGGCGCTGGGTGCGACCAAGGCTCGTGCAGCGGGTTGCATGAACTGCCATGGCAGTGGCACAGCCAGCACGTCGACACCGCAACTCGACGGCCAACTGGCCGGCTACACGCTGGCGCAGATCGAACGCTTCAAGGCCGGACAGCGCAGCCATCCACAGATCGCTCGCGATGTCAGCGCGCCGAGCATCACCGACGCCGAAGACATCGCTGCCTGGTTCGCCAGTGCTGCGCCGATGCGTGGCAGCGGCGCAGCGGCCAATGCCGACATGGCGCGCTTGTTCGAGAAAGGCGATCGCAGCCGCGATGTCATCGCCTGCGTCAGTTGCCACGGCGCCAATGGCAGCGGCGCGATATCCGGCAGCGACAGCACGCCGGCGATCGGTGGCCAGTCCGCCGACTACCTGCGCGCCCGGCTGCGCAGCTGGCGAGCCGGCCCGCAGAGCGGCGCGCCGATCAGCGTCATGAACCTCATCACGAGGGCGCTGGGCGATGCCGAGATCGATGCGCTATCGGCCTGGCTGTCGCAGCTGCAACCCGCCCCCTGAATCCCTCGCGCCGCACTCAAGGAGCACCAATGAAGCCCGACCTCAAGCACA
>NZ_JAHFRY010000029.1:1879-31905 GCF_023266035.1 Nevskia sp. | reverse complement strand
CGCTGAAGCTGGGGCCGGTGGTCGTCTACTTCTATCCCTCGGCCTACACCGGCGGCTGCAACATCCAGGCGCATACCTTCGCGGTCAACCACGAACGCTTCACGGCGGCCGGCGCGACCATTCTCGGCGTGTCGCTGGACAGCATCGACCGACTCAACACCTTCTCCGCCGATCCCGCCTACTGCGCCGGCAAGATCATCGTCGCCTCGGATGCCGATGGCGCGATAGCCAACGCTTTCGAGCTGCAGGTCCGCGAAGCCGGCGACGGCAAGACCGATACCCGCGGTGCCGAGATCCGCCATGGGCTCGCCGAGCGCACCACCTTCATCGTCACGCCGAACGGCCGCATCGCCGCGAGCCTGACTGGCCTCAAGCCCGCCGAGAACGTCGAGCAATCCCTGAAGGCCGTGCAGCAGCTTGGCCTATCACCGCGCGCCGCGCGCTAACCCCTTTCATCCCGTACACAGGAGTCCAGACCATGTCGAAACCTTCATCGACGGCGGCGCTGCTTGCCGCCAGTGTTCTCGTTGTCATCACTGCCGCCGCTGCACAGGACGCGGCACCAACTGCCACGACCCCGGGCATCAGCGGCGTGGTTGCCGCCGGCACGCCGATCAAGCTGATCAAGGATGGTTTCAACGGCACCGAGGGGCCGCTGCCGCTGCCCGATGGCAGCCTGATCTTCACCGAGAACCGTGCCGACCGGGTCATCCACATTGCCAAGGACGGCAGCACCAGCACCTTCCTGGACAAGGCCAACGGCATCAATGCCTTTGCCGCAGCAGCCAACGGCGATCTCTATGCGGTGCAGACCCTGAAGCCGCGCGTCGGCATCGTCCATCCGCCGGGCCGCGAGAAAGTGCTCGCCGAGTTGTACGACGGTGCTTCGTTCGGCCGGCCGAATGATCTGGTCATCGACAAGCGCGGCGGCCTGTACTTCACCGACTCCGGCACTCAGCTCAATCCGGAGCAGCAGCCACCGGCGGGCAAGCCGGGCGTCTACTACCTGCCGCTGGGCGGCCAGCTGGAGAAAGTCGCCAGCGACATCGAGCGCCCGAACGGTGTGCAGCTGAGCCCGGACGAAAGGACTCTGTACGTCGCCAACACCGCCGGCGAGCAGGTGCTGGCCTACGACATCGGCAAGGGCGGCAAGCTCGGCCCGCGCCGCAACTTCGCCAAGCTCGAAGGCTGGAAGCAGACCGACACCGGCCCGAGCAGCGGCGCCGATGGTCTGGCGATCGATCAGGATGGCAGGCTCTACGTCGCGTCGACGGTCGGCGTGCAGGTGTTCTCGGCGAAGGGTGCCGCGCTCGGCATCATCCCGCTGCCGAAGGCGCCGCAGAACCTGGCGTTTGCCGGTGACGACAAGAAGACGCTGTACGTGGTCGGCCGCGGCGCGGTCTATTCGATCGCCACGCTGAGCGGCGGCTATCAGGGCCGTTCAAAGTAAGAACGGGTGTCGCTGAAAAGCTCCGGTCGCCTCGCGCGGCTGGAGCTTTTTCATTTCCGGAAATGGAGTTCCGAATGGCGCTGATGGGATACAGACAGCGGCCATCAGCAGTCTGCTGATATTTCAACAGTTGGCGACTGCCGGAGCTTCCGGAAGGGCGTCAAAAGCTGTGACGATCAACGCTTGAAGGAAAGTTAAATCTGTTATTAAACATGCGCTTGTTCGAGATAATCCACCTTCTTCAAAGCCCTGAACGGCGTCTGAAGAAAACGGCATGGTCTCTGCTCTACCCCTCCCCATCGTTTGCGATCAGCAAGCATTCAACGGAGTGGGGAAATAGAGATGTCAGCATCAAAGCGAGTCAAGCGTCAGCCTTCATCCGGCCAGCGCAACAGCCCATCGTCGAAATCGGCGACGGGATCGTCGGCGTCGAAAGTGGAGTTCGGCTCCACCATGCTGCTGGGGGGCAGCCTGCTGATCGCTGCGTTCAACGTGCATGCCGCCGAAGCGCCCGCAACAGCGGCGCCGACGTCTGAAGTCGAGCTGGCGCAGGCCAGTCCGGCAGCCGAAGCCAGCGCGGCGGACGCGGACGCGGCGACGCCTGCGGAAGCCGATGGCACCCAGCTCGACACCGTCGTCATCCGCTCACGGCCGCGCATCGCGGCCCTCAAGGACAAGCCGCAGTCGGTCTCGGTGGTCTCCGGTGAATCGCTGAGCCGCCTGAATGCGCTGACCATCGGCGACATCACCCAGCGCGCCGGCAATGTGTCCTGGAACCAGGGCAATGCGCGCACCAGCAGCATCTCGATCCGCGGCATCGGCCGCCAGGCGCAGACCGATGCGATGGACCCCAGCGTCGGCTTCAGCGTCGACGGCGTGCCCTACCCTTACAACCCGCTGGCCAGCTTCGACTTCATCGACCTTGCCAATGTCGAAGTGCTGCGCGGCCCGCAGGGCACGCAAGGCGGCAAGAACGCCAATGTCGGCCTGATCAATGTCACCACCAACCAGCCGCGCTTCGAGCGCGACTTCAACGCTTCGGTGTTTCTCGGCCAGCAGAACACGGTGATCGCGCGCGCCGCACTCGGCGGCGGCGTCATCAAGGACCTGCTCGCCTGGCGTGGCGCGTTCTCGGTACAGAAAGGCGACGGCTTCATCAAGAACGACTACAACCGCGACATCTCCTATCCGAACCGCGATGCCGTGGTCGGCCGCGT
Source organism: Nevskia sp. (assembly GCF_023266035.1). Classification (GTDB taxonomy): domain Bacteria; phylum Pseudomonadota; class Gammaproteobacteria; order Nevskiales; family Nevskiaceae; genus Nevskia. The sequence goes on along the minus strand of NZ_JAHFRY010000029.1, from coordinate 29,238 downwards.
GCAGTTCCTGCTGACGCCGCTGGACAATCTCAATGCCACTCTGCGCGCCGATTTTCAGCCGCGAGTCGGCCAGTACTACAACGGCTTCGTGCTCTACACGCCGACACCGACGAAATTCGCCAACGGCGACACCAATACCCTTGGCAGCGATGCCAAGACGCGTCTGGCACGCCGCTGGTTTACCCAGGACGGCAACTACAGCTACGACCAGGACTACCTCGGCAGCGCGATCAATACCGACTCGCAGTTCCCGCTGGTGACCAGCAGCCGCGGCGCTTCGGCCGAAGTGAACTGGCTGCTCGGCGACCACACGCTGACCTCGATCACCGCCTGGAAGAACTTCTCGTTCCAGGCCAAGAACGACGAAGGCACGCCGTTCGACATCAACAAGAACGGCGGCGGCAATGTGTTCTACAACCAGGCCAGCGAGGAGCTGAAGCTGACTGGCCACTTCGGCAGCGCCGTCGACTACACGACCGGCATCTACCTGCTGCGGACGATGAACAACTACGACACCGGCAGCGGCTTCGGTGCCGACGCCGGTGCCTGGTATGCAGGCGCCGGCCCTACCGGGCAGTACGCGACGCTCGACAAGGACTCCGCCGGCCGCTACCTGTTGAGCAACTCGCTGAATCGCCTGGTTCAGAAGCCGGTCCAGGAGATCCGCAACAAGAGCGCTGCGCTGTTCAGTCAGGCCGACTGGCACGTCAGCGAACCGCTGACGGTCACCGCCGGCTTCCGCCTCAGCCGCGAGGATCGCCGCAATACCACCTATAAGCAGATTTTCGAGCAGGGCTATGCGCCGGAGCTGAATCCGGCGACAGTCAATGGCGTGGCGCTCGGCGGCTTCGCGTCGGCCGGCCCCAACGGCTTGCAGTTGTCAGACGGAACGCGGGTACCCCCAGGCGGCCTGATTCCCGACGCGAACGGCCCCGAGCAGCTCGCGCTCGCGGATGCGACGGCGCTCAAGTATTTCAGCGTCGCCTCGTACGACAACCTGAGCGACCCCCAGAAGCTGCAGATCGCCCACGCCAAGACGATCCGCCAGACCCAGATCGGCACGATCTGGAACGACACCGATGGCCCGCGCTTCCAGGAAGTGCAGCCCTCGTTCGTGCTGAGCCCGAGCTACCGCTTCAACCAGCTGTATACCGGCTATGTGTCGTTCCGCTATGGCGAGAAGTCCGGCATCTCGCAGGTGGTCAACAGCGTGCCGTTCCTGGCGGTACCCGAGGAAGCCCGCGCCTACGAACTGGGCCTGAAGACCTCGCTGCTCGACAGCAAGCTGACGCTCAACACCGCGCTGTTCTGGAACGACATCAAGAACTACCAGCAGCAGGTGCAGGTGTACGACGAGTACACGACCGTCAACACGCCGGATGATCTGACTTACTACACCGCTGCCACCGGCAACGCCGCCAAGGTTCGCGCCCGTGGTGTCGAGGTCGATGCGCTGTACCGGCCGATCGAACGGGCCTCGTTGCGCTTGTCGGTCGCCTACAACGACGCCTACTACCGGGATTTCAAGAACTCGGCGCAGCCGGTCGAGAACGGCAACCTGGCCCTGCAGCCGCTACGCGACATCAGCGGTTCACGTCTCCCGGGTGCGGCCAAGTACACCGGCAACCTCGGCGCCGATTACAACCAGCCCATCTTCGTTGGCTATGTTGCGCACACCAACTTCAATCTGGCTTACACCAGCAATTACAACTCCGATGTCCGTCTGTCTTCGTACGCCACGGTGCCGGCCTATGTGATCGGTGATCTGGCCTTCGGTGTCGGCACCGCCGACCAGAAGTTCGACGTCAGCGTGCTGATCAAGAACGTATTCAACGATGACACCTCTCAGGTCGTCACCTGGAACAGCTACGTGCCGGCGACGCCGCGCTTCTACGGCGTTCAGTTCAGCGCCAAGCTCTGATCCTCCTGCAGTAAAAGATGCCCCAGCGATGTCCATCAACTGGCATCGTCGGGGTGTCTGCTTTTCATACGTCTATTCAGCAACATCATCGAAGGAAACCAGCTCATGTTCCTCAAGCAAGCCCGTGATTTTCATCCTGAAGCCCTGAAGCTGTTCGACCAGTACGTGCACGGCCAGCTATCGCGCCGTGGCTTCCTGCAGCAGGCCGGCCGTTTCGCCGCTGCCGGTGTCAGTGCCGAAGCGCTGCTGCTGTCCTTGAGCCCGAACTTCGCCCAGGCTCAGCAGATCGCACCGACCGATGCCCGCATCGTCACCAGCTATGTCGAATATCCCTCGCCCGATGGTTACGGCAAGCTGCGCGGCTATCTGGTCAAGCCCGCCAAGTTCAGCGGCAAGCTGCCACTGGTACTGGTGGCCCACGAGAACCGGGGCCTTAATCCGCATATCGAAGACATCGCGCGGCGTGTCGCGCTGGCCAACTTCATCGCCTTCGCACCAGATGCGCTGTTCCCGCTGGGCGGTTATCCCGGCGACGAGGACAAGGCTCGTGAAGCGTTCACCAAGCTCGATCAGACCAAGACTCGCGCCGACTTCATCGCCGCCGCCAAACAGTTGAAAGCGCTGCCGGACGGCAACGGCAAACTCGGCGCCGTCGGCTTCTGCTACGGCGGTGGTGTCGCCAACTATCTGGCCACCCAGCTGCCCGATCTCGCCGCTGCCGTGCCGTTCTACGGCGCCCAGCCACCCGCCGATACCGTGGCCGCGATCAAGGCACCGCTGCTACTGCAGTACGCCGAGCAGGACGAACGGATCAATGCCGGCTGGCCGGCCTATGAAACCGCGCTGAAGGCGGCCAAGGTGAACTATCAGGCCTTCGTCTATCCCGGTGTGCAGCACGGCTTCAACAACGACACCACGCCGCGCTACGACGCCGCAGCCGCGAAGCTGGCCTGGGATCGGACGATCCAGTTCTTCGATCAGCATCTACGGGCCTGAGTCAGCGGCTTCATCCCGCTGCTGGTCGTTCCGGCATCGGCCAGCTGATCGGCAGCGGCACCTGGGCGCCCTGCAGAACAAACGGCGATCAGGTTCACAGTCCCGAAATGCCGGCAATGGCAGAGTGCTCCCATCAGGGAGAAACGCCATGTTCAAGTTGCCGACGCTGCTGACGCGCGTGCTGGATCAGGTGGTGGAACCGGTGGGCTCCATTCAGCCCATACGCCGAACCGTCAGCCGGGTGGCAATCAACCACTACGCCTACTCCGCTGCACCGCGACCTCGTCCGCTGTCGATGGCCGCCGACTACAGCAGCTGGTTAAGCCTGAATGACCGCTCCTACAGCGGACGACACCTGCCGCCGGCCGATCCAGTGGCGCACGCGGCGCTGCCGGCGGAAGCGGCCGTAACCGCCTTGTTCAGGCGCGAACGGGAAATCCCATCCTCGGATACCAGCGTGCTGTTCATGTTCTTCGCCCAGTGGTTCACCGACAGTTTCCTGCGCACCAGTCGCGAAGACTTCCGGAAGAACACGTCGAATCACGAGATCGATCTCTGCCAGATCTACGGCCTGACCGAAGCCAAGACCTGCCTGCTGCGCAGCCTGCAGGGCGGACGCCTGAAAAGCCAGATCATCGATGGCGAGGAATACCCCGCCTTCCTGTTCAAGCCACGTCAGCCCGGCGCCCCGATGGTCTTCAAGGATGAGTTCGTGGGGCTGCACGACGAGGACTTCATCACTCAGGTGATACTCGGCGATGCGCCGGACGAGCGGAAGGATTCGGTATTCGCCGTCGGTCTCGAGCACGGCAACAGCACCATTGGCAACACGATCCTGAACATCGTCTTTCTGCGCGAGCACAACCGTGTTGCCGGCGTGCTGCAGTTGGAACATCCGGACTGGGACGATGAACGCCTGTTTCAGACGACTCGCAACATCCTGATCGTGCTGCTGCTGAAACTGGTGGTCGAGGAATACATCAAGCACATCGCGCCCTTCGATTTTCCGGTCGAGATGGTGCCGTTCATCGCCGATGGCGAACGCTGGAACCGGTCGAACTGGATCGCCATCGAGTTCAACCTGCTGTACCGCTGGCATTCGCTGGTGCCGGATTTCCTCGGCAACGGCAGCGATCGGCTGGACCCCGGCAACTTCCGCAACAACAATCCGCTGGTGATGTCGCTCGGCGTCGAAGCCCTGATCAGGCAGTGCTCGCAGCAGCGCGCAGGCAAGATCGGGCTGTGCAACACGCCGACCTTCCTGACCGATCGCTGGCATCCGGACTTGCCTTCGGTTCAGGAGCGCAGCATTTCCCTGATGCGCAATGCCCGCCTGCGTTCGTACAACGACTACCGAGAGGCATTCAATCTGAAGCGACTGACCCGCTTCGATCAGCTGACCTCCGATACCAAGCTGTGCGAGCGCCTGCAGGCAATTTACAAGGATATCGATCAGCTCGAATGGTATGTCGGCATCTTCGCCGAGGACTACGGCGAGTTCCAGATGATGGGCGAACTGATGACCACGATGGTCGCCTATGACGCCTTTACCCAGGCCCTGACCAACCCGCTGCTGGCGCGCCACGTCTTCAACGAAGCCACGTTCACCAAGACGGGGCTGGAACTGATTGAAGCGACGGACTGCTTCCAGCAGATCCTGGCGAGGAATTCCGGATCGCCGAGCGCCGCTTACGCAAGCTTCAGCTGCTAACCGTCGGGTCCGCCGCCAAATCGCTGCAGCGAGCGCGGGACGCTCAGAGCCTACCAGACCGACCTTTGCGAGCCTGAACCCGCGACAAAAAAAGCCCGATGACGGTCGATGATGAGCATCGGCGGTCATCGGGCTTTTCCTTGCTTCCCACTTGAGCCCCCAGCTCGCAGCGCCTTGCCACTTACCCCGCTGTTGATGCAATAAGAACCGTCGTCAGAGAAACTGCTCGGCTCCCACCAGACCAACCTTGGTCAGCCCTTCGCGCTGCACCGCCGCCATCACGCCGGCGACGATCCGATACGGCACCTTGGCATCCGGCCGGATGTGCAGTTCGGGCGGCGCCGTGTTGGCGGCGGCCGCTTTCAGGCGCACGTCGAGCGCCCCGGTATCGGCAATCGCTTCGTCGTTCCAGGTGATCGCGCCAGCAGCGTCGATATTGATGCGCACCGTCTCCGGTATCACCAGCGGCGCTGGCGGATTGCCGGCCGGCAGATTCAGATTCACCGAGTGCAACTGGATCGGGATGGTGATGATCAACATGATCAGCAGCACCAGCATCACGTCGATCAGCGGCGTGGTGTTGATGTCGGCGATCACCTCGAGTTCATCGGACGAGCTGCCCGAGCCTACGTTCATGCCCATGTGTCTTGCTCCGTGTAGGGGTTTGGTGGGGTCAGCCGCGCGGTGGCGGTTGCGTGATGAAGCCGAGCTTCAGGATGCCGGCACGTTGACTGGCGACGACCACCCGGCCGACGTGTTCGTAAGCCGCGGCACCATCGCCACGGATCTGCACTTCGGGCTGCGGCTGCAGTACGGCGACCTGTTTCAGCCGATCGACCAGCTCCTCGTTGTTGCCGATGCGCTGCTCGTTCCAGTAGACGCCGCCGTCCTTGTCGACCGATAGATTGATGTTCTCCGGCTTGGTCACGCGTGGCTGGTTGACCTCCTTCGGCAACTCCACCGGCACCGCGCGGGTGACCACCGGAATGGTGATCAGGAAGATGATCAGCAGCACCAGCATGACGTCGACGAGGGGGGTGGTGTTGATCGATGCGACGAGCTCGTCCTCGTCGTCGCCGGTCTTGAAGCTGGCGCCCATGGTCGTCTCGCCTCAGGCTGCAGCAGCGGTCGCGCGCTGTTCGCGGCGACGCTGGCTGGGCACTTCGACCGGACGTGTAGCCTGCGCACCGAGCAGCACGGCATGGAGTTCGGAACCGAAGTTGCGGACCTGTTCCAGCGCCGACTTGTTGCGACGGACCAGCCAGTTGTAGCCAAGCACGGCCGGCACGGCGACGGCTAGACCGATGGCGGTCATGATCAGCGCTTCGCCAACCGGGCCGGCGACCTTGTCGATGGAAGCCTGTCCGGCGATACCGATCGCAGTCAGCGCGTGATAGATGCCCCAGACCGTGCCGAACAGGCCCACGAATGGCGCCGTCGAACCGACCGTCGCGAGGAACGCCAGCCCGCCCTGCAGACGGCTCTGCACCTTGTCGATCGCACGCTGGATCGAGACCTGTGTCCATTCGTGCAGGTTGATGTGGGCATGCAGGCCGCGATGACGTTCGGTGGCTTCGGCGCCGGCGTTGGCGATGAAACGGTAGGCGCTGCTCTGGTCGAGGGTCTCGACCGCTTCCTTGACCGCACCCGCCGACCAGAACGTCTCGGTGGCACGCCGCCCCTGACGATTCAGGCGGGCCTGCTCGAAGAGCTTGGTGAACAGCACGTACCAGCTGCCGACCGACATCACCAGCAGGATCGCCAGAGTCGATTTGGCAACGATGTCGCCACCTTTCCACAGCGCGTCCAGGCCGTAGGGGTTATCGACGGATTCAGTCGCCAGTGCCGCAGTGGCGGCCGGGGCCGGATTTGCAGCTTGTGCAGGCGCGGAGGTCTGTTCGGTGACGACGGGTGCCGCTGCCGCGTCGGCTGCGACGGCATCGGCTGCCTGAGTCGTGGCCGATGCCAGGCCGAGCAGCAGCGCGGCAACGAAAGTGCGGGAAGTATGGGAGTGGATCATGGCGGTCTCTCTTGTTGAACGCTTGGGGATGGGGGTCAGCTGTGCTTCAGCCTGAAAATCAGCTGTAGTTGAAAGCGAACGGCACGCGGACACGAACGTCGTGGCCCTGGCCGTTGCAGCGGAACTCGGAAACGGCGCGGGTCGCCGTGTTGGTGAACAGAACGTTGCTGCTCTTGATCGCGGTGACGTTGCGGACCGTGCCGTCGGCGCTGACGGTGAACTCCACCAGCACGTTGCCGGACAGGCCCAAGCGCTCGGCCTGCGTCGGATACGGCACGCGGCTGCGCACCTGATCCGAATTCGGACAGGCGACTGCAGCGTTGACGATCGGCGCTGCCACCGGCACCGCCGGTGCAGCTGGCGGCGGCTCGGGCACCGGTTCTGGACTGGTGGTGATCGAGGCAACCGGCGTCGGTGCTTCGACCACGACTTCGGCTGGCGGCACATAGGACGGCGGTGGTGGCGTGCGGGTCTGCACGCGCACCTGCTTCGGCGGCGGTGGCGGCGGCGGCGGAGGTGGTGGCAGCGGCTTGATCTCTTCGATGACGCTGACCGTCAGCGGCGCTTTCAGGACATCGACCACCTTGTGCGCGAGCCCGGTCGCAAGCGCATAGGCAATCACCAGATGCAGGCCGACGACCGCAGTCAGGCCAGCAATATTCTTTCGGGGTTCCGGGTACTCGGCGTAATTCAAGGTCGTCGGCTCTGTTCGTCGGGCTCTGTTCGAGGATTCGTTTGTAGGGCGAATGCACTGGAAGCACATTCGCTTGCGTCCTGAAATAGGGGCACAGGCTGTGCCAATCCACCGAATGGAGTTACTACCAGACTCAAGCGTTTGAGCAGAATGATATTTTCGATTCGCGTCGATCTGGCGAATGAATTTCCTGAACTGGAGTCCTGCTGCTGAGCCAGCAGGTCGACGTGTTCACTGTTGAATTGCCAGCAAACATCTGCTGCGAAAGCTGCGGAACAAGCTTATTCCGCAACGATCATCGGCACTGGCTGCGCAGGCTGCGCTGCGCGGTCGAGACGCTTGGCCATGATTTCGTGTCTGGAACAGAAGCTGCAGTGACTTATAGAAATACCGATTGCGTCCAAGACAGTATCGATGATTCGTGGATACTGCCTGCCGTCCAGCATGGCGCTGTCGAATACTGCAGGGACGGCATAAGCACAGTACTTCCGGGGCGGCAGTACGAATGGGGCAGAACACCTGCCACTGGAATTTGAAGTCTTTCTTTAGACAGGATCGCAGGCCGTACAGTGCCGCGTCTGACAAGCCGATCACGGCAGCGACACCAGGGAGTAGAGGATCATGAGCGAGTCTGTTTATGGTGAGCCGAAGATTCTTCAGCTCACGGGAAGCAATGCGGAAACGGTGACGATCCGCGCCAAGGCGCTGGTGTTCGTCGATCCCGTGTCGCAGGCCATCCTTCACCATCTCGAGCAGATCGCACCGAGCGAAGCCCCGGTGCTGATCATCGGCGAGACCGGAACCGGCAAGGAGCTGGTGGCCCGACACATCCATGAACGCAGTGGCCGGCGCGGGCCCTTCGTTGCGGTCAACTGCGGTGCGATCAGCGAGCAGCTGGCCGATAGCGAACTGTTTGGCCACGAGATCGGCGCGTTCACCGGCGCCAGCCGTCGTCGCGAAGGCTGGTTCGAAGCGGCCAACGGCGGCACCTTGTTCCTCGACGAGATCGGCGATCTGCCGCTGGCCTTGCAGGTGAAGCTGCTGCGCGTATTGCAGGAACGCGAGGTGGTGCGGCTGGGCTCGCGGAAGTCGATTCCGGTCGATATCCGTCTGGTGGCCGCCACCAATGTCGATCTCGCCGATGCCGTGGCGGCCGGGCACTTCCGCCTCGATCTGTTCTATCGCCTGAACATTGCCCAGGTGCGTCTGCCGCCGTTGCGCGAGCGGCCGGGCGACATCCTGCCGCTGGCGCTGCACTTCCTGAACGTCTACAGCCAGCGCTTGAAAGTGCGCAAGCCGGAGTTCACGGCAGCGACGCGCCAGGCGCTGGAAAGCTACGGCTGGCCGGGCAATATCCGCGAGGTCGAGAACGTCATCCACTTCGCATTGCTGGTGGCCGAGAAAAGCGAGATCCGGCCCGAGAACCTGAAACTGAACAGCATCGCTTCGACCTCGATGCAGGCAACGGCAGGCGCACGGCTGCCACCGCGCGAACAGATCGCCGCGGCGACCAAGGCTTTGCTCGCCGAACCGGGCGACAACCTGTTCAACGAGCTGGAACGGATCATCGTCGACGAAGCCTTTCGCCACAGCCGCTACAACCAGGTGCGCGCGGCCACCACCCTGGGCATCTCCCGCAACGTGATGCGGACGCTGCTGAAGAAGCACGGCCATCTCAGCGACAAACCCGACGACGGCAGCTACGAGAACGCAGCGGCCGCCTGAGTCTTCCTTCAACATTGAATCGAGCCAAGAGCAAATCCCATGAATCACCCCAATCGCGCAGCCTGGCTGCTGGCACTGGCCATCGCGGCACCTACCGCCGCCGCACTCGCACAACAGGCAGCGACCCCGACGGTCGTCGCCGCTGCGGCCAAGACGCCAGCATCGGCACAGGAGCCGGCAGCCTGGAAGTACAAGGTTCAGCATCTGAACCGCACGCAGCTGGACGCGCTGCTGGCCAGGCCCGAGCAGCTGCTGATCCTTGATGTCCGGCGTCCGGATGAACTCGGCACCAAAGGCAGCTTCCCGGTGTTTCTGAACATTCAGGCCGATCAGCTGGAGCAAAGCCTGAAGTTCATTCCGAAGGATCGCGCAGTGGTCACCGTCTCCAACCATGCCGGCCGCGCGGGTGTTGCCGGCGACCTGCTGACCGCCAAGGGCTTCAAGGTGGCTGGGGCGATCGGCATCGCCAACTACATCGAGGAAGGCGGTAGCTGGACGCAGGCTGCGGGCGTGAAACCGTAGCGGTGAGTACGGCGTCCAGCCTCGCCCGCTTGGCCCGGTCCTCAGGCCTTGCGAGCCTGTGCGTCGCCGGCCTGCTCGGCCTTGGCGCCTGCACGTCCGATGGCATCGCGATCGCGCCCACCGCGCCGGCCGAATTGCCGGCGGAGGCGGCGCGCACCGGTGCCGACGCCTATCGGCAGCTGCTCGACTACGGCGCCATCGGCCTGCATCGCACGGGTACCGAGGGCGGCGAACGGCTGGTCGACTGGCTGGACGGCAGGCTGCTCAGCTACGGACTGCAGACCGAAGTCGAGCCCTTCGACTTCATGCAGTTCGCGCCACGCAAAACGGCGTTGACCCTGGCTGACGGCAGCGACGTCAAGGTGTTCCCGTACTGGTACTCCGGCCGCACCGGCAGCGAAGGCCTGCGTGCCGAACTGGTCGATGTCGGCAGCGGCACGCCGGCGGGTTTCGCGGCGGCTTCGGTGGCTGGCAGACTGGTGCTGGCCGATATCGCGCTGCTGTCGCGCGGCAACTTCAGCAATCTGGCTGATGTGATCAAGCGCGCGCATGCAGCCGGTGCGCTCGGCGTGGTCGCGGTGATTCCTGGGCCGGCCAATCTGATCGTCGCCGCCAATGCCGAATCCGAAGCCGGGCTGTGCGGCCTGCCGGTGCTGTTCGTCGGTGCCGAGGATGGCCAGCGGGTGCGCCGCCAGACTGGCCGCCTTGTGCAGTTCACGCTCGATGCCGACTACCGCAGCGGCAGCTCGGCAAACGTCATCGCGACCATTCCTGGCCGCAGTGCGGAAACCCTGGTGATCGGCACGCCGACCAATGGCTGGTTCACCACGGCGGCCGAGCGCGGCGGTGGTGTCGGCACCTTGCTGAGCCTGGCGCGCTATTACGCCGAGCGTTACGGCGCCAACGGCACGCCACCCGACAAGACCCTGGTGTTCGTGTTCACCGGCGGCCACGAGGTCGGCTTCCTCGGTCTGCAGCGCTACATCGACGCGCATCCGGCATTGATCGCCAGCACCTACACCTACGTGCATCTGGGTGCTGCAATTGCCGGTCGTTACGACTACCAACTCGCTGATGGCCACATCGTGTCGGCGCCGATCGCCGATCCGGCGCGCACGCTGTTCGTCTCGGAAAATCCGCTGCTGCAGAGACTGGTATCGGCGCGGCAGTTGTCGAGCGGCCTGATCCCGGCGCAGACCATGCTGCCGTCGATCCTCAATCCCGGCGAACAGCGCCGCATGTACGCGCGCGGCGTGCCGATCGTCTCGATCTCCGGCACCACGCTGTACTTCCACACCGAAGGCGATACGCCGGACACCACGTCCGCCGCGCTGCTCGAACCGGCCGTGCAGTTTTACGGCTCGGTGATCGACGATCTGCTGGCCGCCGATCCTGCCGAAATCCTGGCCGCCAACACTATCGCGGCGCGTTATGCCAAACCGATACCGGCGCCGGTCTGCGCGGCACCTGGCAGTTAGCTTGCTCCAGAAACCAGACATAAAGTCCGTCATGCCCACGCAGGCGGGCATCCAGTTTTGACGCCCGCGTAACGCAGGTAGCAGAGAACTGGATTCCCGCCTGCGCGGGAATGACAAAGGGCTTCAGGGCTTCGACGGACGATGCCCAACAGCAGGATTTACTTCTTCGTCGAGTAGAACATCTTCTCCCAGCGCTTCTGCTTGCGTCCCGCTTCGCGGAGGAATGGTGCCAGCGGACCCAGGCCGATCAGCAGCTGATTGAGCCAGTGCCAGGGCTGCCGCAGCGGCCTTGCGAAATCGATGAACAGCACCACGCGCCAGCCATCCGTGTCGTTCCAGACTTCGTGATTGAAGGTGTCATCGAAGATCAGGGCCTTGCCTTCCTGCCAGGTGCAGATGCGTTCGCCGATGCGGATCCGGCATTGCTCGCGTGGTTCAGGCACCAGCAGACCGAGATGCAGGCGCAGCACGCCGTTGTAGGCACCGCGATGCGCCGGGATGTGTTTGCCCGGCGCCAGAATGCTGAAAAAGGCGGTGACGATGCCCGGCACTTCCTTCAGCAGCTTCATCGTGTCCGGGCAGCGCGCGGCATTGCCGCTGCAGTCCATGCCGGCGCCGATCAGGAAGAAGGTTTTCCAGCGATCGTCGGTGGTGATCGTCGACACTTCGCTGATGATCTCGTGAAAGCTCGGCATGCGATCACGTTGCACCATGACCTGATCAAGTTCCGATCGAACACCGCTCCACCCGGCTTCCAGGGCGCTGGCCCAAGGGAAATCGTGGGTTTCGTACACGCCTGAATCCGGCAGGCGCGAAGCGCGAGCCACGCCGATTTCGAGTGCGTTGACCAGCCCGCGCAGGAAGCGGCCCGTCAGGGTGGCCGGCGGTGGCTGAGTGTAGGGGCGTACGAGTAGCTCGGGCGCAGGACGAGGTCTTGACGCCGCTTCTTGCGCGTCGATCTGTCGTTCAGGATGACTGGACATGCCGGGCAGATATTTCCTTGTGTGGTTCTGGAATTCGAACGAGGACGGCGATCAAAGCGTTCGCGGCATGCACTCGAAGAGCTGCGACCTGCCCCGAACGGCCGCGATTAATATCATCTAGCGTGCCCGTTGTCCTCGCTCCCGCAGGCCCGATGTCGCGTCACCGCGGGCACGAGAGGTGCTGTGCTGGTTTTCAGCTACCAACCCTGGAACTGCCATGACCGACACCATCGCCGACCGCAGCCTGCGCAGTATTCCCGGCAGCATCACCAGCCCTGGTGCCCTCGCCGGCATCATCACCGGCAACTTCGAACACCAGCTGGATGCCCAGGAAGGGCTGGCCAATCTGTTTGCAGCCGGCTTCGCGAAGGAGCAGCTGGCGATGTTCCCCGTTGGCGCCGTCGCCGAAGCCGATAGCTCGCATGATCGATCGAAGATCCCCACGGACCATCGCGCTTCTGGAGACACCGGAAGCAGTGGCGTCCTGGTCGGTGCCATCGGCGCTGCAGCCATGGTTGCAGCGGTGCCGGCACTTGGCCCGGCGGCGGGCGCGATCGCCGGAGCAGGCGCGAGTTTCGGTGCCTTCGTCGATGCGGTAGCCGGTGCCGACCATCACGATGCCGAACCGGAACAGCCACGCGAAGCAGCGCCCCCGCATCCCTCGCCGCGCCGCAGCGGCACACTGATCGCGGTCTCGGCCCCGACGATGGAGCAGCAGCGCCGGGCCGTCGAAATCCTTCGCGCGCATGGCGGCGCGGAGATCGAATGCACCGAAGGCTCGATCGTCGACGGACGATGGATCGATTTCGATCCGAAGGTGCCGCCGCGGCTGGTGGACTAGCGTCGTACAGAGTCCATCGCTCTGACGATCGAAGTCACAAACGATTACATCATCGAGCAAGGCTTTTGGGCATCGGCACAAGCATCTGGCAAAGTTTCGGGGCGCTTGCCTGGAACGGCTTATAAGATGCTGATGCGGACATTTCGGCGGTTGCTGATCCTGGGGCTGTTCGGCGTGGCGAGCTGCAGCCTCCCGCCGACGAAACCCGTCGCATCAACGCTCGCTGCCAGCCCGGAGATCGAGAATCTCGTCGCTTTCTCCCGTCTCTACGGCACCGTGCGCTGGTTCTATCCCGGTGATGAAGCGGCGAACTTCGATTGGGACCGCTTTGCGGTTTACGGGGTCGGCCGGGTGCGCGAGGCACAGGGCCGCGAACAGCTGCAAGCCGTGCTGGAGGAACTGTTCCTGCCCGTCGCTGCCAATCTGCGAATCTACATGGAAGGCGACGCAGCACCGGCAACCGAACGCCTGCTGCCTTCCGATCCTGCGGACATGCAGCTGGTCGCCTGGCAACACCTCGGCGCCGGGCTGGGCCAGGTTGATTCCACTTACAAGAGCCTGCGTCTCAACCGCGAGGCACCCCGGACCGGCAGTGGCGGCGGCTTCAACCAGAGTATCGACGCCACGCCCTGGCGCGGGCAGAAGCTGCGCTTGCGGGCTGCGGTGCGTACCGCCGTCAGCGGTGCCGGCAACCACGCGAACCTGTCGCTGATCGTGGCCAACGGTGCCGGCAAATCCAGCTTCGTCGACAAAAATCCAGCTTCGTCGACAACATGAAGGACCGGCAGATCACCAGCAGCGACTGGCAGGTCTACGAGATCGAAGGCAGCGTCGCCGACGATGCGACGATGATTTTCTATGGCGCCTTCCTGCGCGGAGACGGCCGGATGTGGGTGGATGCCTTCGAGCTGCAAGCTGCGCCCCAAGGCACCGAGAACTGGGTTTCGCTGCCGGTGATCGACGCCAGCTTCGAGCAGCCCGGTGGCCTTGCGAAATGGAACCGGCATTCACGCATTCATGCCTATACGACCGATACCGACCGGCCCTATGCCGGCGCACAGTCGCTGCGCCTGGACGCACCGGAGCCGCTGATAGGCCCGCTGTTCGCCGAGCACGCCATGCCTGGCGAGGTTGCCGATCTGGCACTGGGTGCCGGGCTTCGTGCCCAGGTGCCGCTGGCCCTGTACAGCGCTGCCGAAGGCACCTGGCCGCGTGGTTCAACGCATCCGCTTGAAGCGCTGAAACAGTCGATCAAAGCCATGGGGCCGATCGGTCACGATGTGCAGGACCCTCGCCTGCGCCTCGCGGGTGTGCTGATCACCTGGAACCTGTTCCAGCACTTCTATCCGTACTTCGACGTGGTCGCTGTGGACTGGGCCGCCGAACTGCCACGCGCCCTGCAATCAGCGCTGCAGGACACTGATACGGCGGCCCACGTACGCAGCTTGCAACGACTGGTGGCGGCCTCTGGTGACGGTCATGGCAACGTGTTCTGGCCGCAGCGACCGACAGCGTGGTATCCGCCGTTCCGTGCCGAGTGGATTGAAGGCCGCGTGGTCATCGTCCGCTCCTTGGAGCTCACGCAGTTCGAGCCCGGCGACGTTGTGCTGAGCGTGGATGGGCTCGACGCGGTGAGTTCGGTCCGTGATGCGTCCGAGCTGATTGGCGGTTCGCCGCAATGGAAGCGCCATCGTGCGCTCGAGCAGTTCGGCAGCGGCGATGAAGGCCGCAGTGTTCGCTATCAGCTGCAACGCGGCGAGCAGCAGATCACGGTCGACAGCACGCTGAACCAGCGCAGCCCCGTACCGGTGGCGGAGCACGCGCACATCACCGAACTACAGCCGGGCATCTGGTACGTGAATCTGGGTACTGCGTCGATGGATGAGATCCGTCCGAAGCTGGACGCGCTGGCAAAAGCCGAAGGTGTGATCTTCGACCTGCGGGGATACCCCAAGAGCAACCACGAGGTGCTGCGTCACCTGATGCGCGAGCCCGAAGCGGCCCAGTGGATGGCGATACCGAAGATCACCCGACCGGACCATGACTTCCGCGCCGGCCATCAGCGCTACGTCTGGAATCTGCAGCCTGCCGAGCCGCATATCGGTCGCCGTGTCGCCTTTCTCACCGATGGCCGCGCCATCAGCTACGCCGAAACGGTCATGGCCTATGTCGAGGCGCAGAAGCTCGGCGCCATCATGGGTGCCTCAACGGCTGGCACCAATGGCGGCATCCGCAGCTTCCAGCTGCCCGGTGGCTTCGGCGTGGTCTTCACCGGCATGCGCGTGGTCCGGCACGACGGATCTCGGCTGCTAGGTATCGGCATTCCGCCAACGATTCCGGTGCAGCCGACGATAGGGGGCCTCCGCGCCGGCCGTGACGAGGTGCTTGATGCAGGGATTGCTTCAGTGGGTGGTCGCCAGAGAGAAATCACGCCCGAAGATAAGGGCGGCTTCAGCGCTTCACACGCTTCAACACCCGCAGACCCGGCCCGATGATCGGCGTGATCTCGCGCACGTCGAGTGGCTCACGGCATTCGGAGCACACGGTGAGCGGCTGAAACTTGTGGCCGCACTTCTGGTGCACGAATTCCAGCGGCGCGCCCGCTTCTCCGGCCAGCCACCTGTCGCCCCAGGCCACCAGCGCCAGTTGTACCGAGTACCAGTCGCGGCCCATCTCGGTGAGCCGGTATTCGTAGCGCGGCGGGCGTTCCTGATAGGTGAGCTTGCTCATCACGCCGAGCTTGACCAGCTTGGCCAGCCGGCTCGCCAGCAGATGCCGGGTGATGCCCAGCTGCGCCTGGAAATCGTCGAAGCGACGCGTGCGCAGGAAGGCGTTGCGCAGGATCAGGATGGTCCAGCGGTCGCCGACGATGGCCAGGCTGCGCGCCACCGAACAGGGGGTGCCGTCCAGTTCCCGCCATTTCATTTCCCTGCTCCGATCAAGTGACTGCTCACCGGGAGGAAGTCTAGCTTGACAGGGTTCTATTTTGGAACTTACGCTGATTGCGCCATCAATCAATGGCAAAGTATGTTTATTCAGTGGCAGCGTCAATTCCCGAACGGAGCAAGCACCGCATGACTCAATCCGCCCTCGCCGCCGACGCGGCGCTGTCCGACGAAGGCCGCACAGCCGATACGCTGCAACCGGCTCGTTACGTGGACTCCGATGGCGTGCAGCTCGCGGTCTACACCTGGGGCCGGCAGCCAAGCGCGCGGCAACCGCGTCCCACCCTGCTGCTGGTTCACGGCTATCCCGACAGCGCCGAGGTGTGGACTGCAGTGGCGGAGCGGCTTGCGAAGCGCTACTTCGTCGTCGCCTATGACGTGCGTGGTGCGGGTCGTTCGTCCGCACCGCGCGGCACCGAGGCTTACGCCTTGAAGCACCTGGTCAATGATCTCGCTGCCGTCGCCGATGCCGTCAGCCCGCATGCGCCTTTGCATCTGGTGGGCCACGATTGGGGCGCCCTGCAGGGCTGGGAAGCGCTGCTGTCCGAGCAACTGGCGGGCCGCATCGCGTCTTACAGCACGGCCGCGCCGTCGCTGGATCATGCCGGCCTCTGGTTCCAGCGCCGCTTGAGCAAACCGACACCGCGGAATCTCCTCGAATGCGCCAGCCAGATACTGGGCTCGGCTTACATCATGGTGTTCCAGTTGCCGCTGCTGCCGGAACTCGCCTGGACGCTGCTGGTGGGCCGCAACTGGCCACGCCTGCTGGCGAGGATTGACGGCGTACAGGCCGAAGCGCGGCCCACACAGACTGCCGACGGCCAGCGCGGCCTGGGTCTTTATCGCGCCAACGTGCTGCAGCGCCTGCTACGTCCGCAGCCGCGCCGCACCGAGGTGCCGGTGCAATTGCTGGTGATGCAGCGTGATCCCTTCGTGCCGCAGCGGCTGTTCGAGTGCGTGGCGGACTGGACACCGAACCTGCGCCGCACCGTGCTCGACGCCGGCCACTGGGCGCCGCTATCGCATCCGCAGGCGTTCGCCGAAGCGGTCTCCGAATTCGTGACATCCATCGAGGAAGCCTGAGCCATGTCCAGCACCGCACGCTCCGCCATCATCTCGCGCAAGGTGAAATTCGACTGGGACAATGCACCGCTGCACTGGCTGCGCGATGACCCTTTCACCAGCCACGTGATCAACGAGTTCAACTATCTGCTGGTCGAGGGCGAACGCTTCTTCTGTCGCCTGTTTCGTGAAGCCCTGCCCCTGGTAGACGATCCGCAGTTGCGCGCCGACGTGCAGGCTTTCATCAAGCAGGAGGCGGTGCACAGCCGCGCGCATCACGATGCCATCAATGGTTATCTCAAGCGCATCGGCGTCAGCGGTGGCGCTTTCGAGCGCGCCAACGTGCTCCTGTTCACGCGCGTGCTCGATTCGCAGCCCTTCGGCCGCAAGCTGCCGAAACGGCTGCAACGCCAGTGGCTGGTGTCGCGCATCGGCATGGTCGCGGCGATCGAGCATTTCACCGCGGCGCTCGGCACCTTCGTGATCGAAGCGAAGACCTGGGAGCAATGCGGCGTCGATCCCGTGGTTGCCGATCTGTTCCGCTGGCATGGTGCCGAGGAGATCGAGCATCGCTCCGTGGCCTTTGACCTGTATCAGCATCTCGGCGGTCGCTGGCCGATGCGCGCGCTGATCATGGGCTTGATCATGCCGCTGCTGGTGCAGCGCATCACGGTCGGCACCGCGCGTCTGATGGAGCAGGATCCCAGCTTCGCTGCTGCCGATGCCAAGCCGCTCGGCCTGCGCTTCTGGCGCATCTGGCAGCGCAGTGCCGCCCGCGGCAACGTGCCTGCGGCCAGCTGGTTTGCCGGTCAGGCGCTGCGCTTCCTCAAGCCCGGTTACCACCCGGCGCACGAGGCTTCCACCGAGCAGGCGCTGCGCTACATCGCAAGCTCGCCGGGCGTGCTTGCCGCGGCGTGAACCCGAAAATGAACGCCACCATCGTTTTGCATCAGTGGGAGATTTCCCCTTTCTGCCAGAAAGTCGCGCGCACGCTCAGGCACAAGGGCTTGAGCTACGAGGCGGTCAACTACAACGGCTTGCTCGGGGCCAAGGTCGGGCGGCTGAGCAAGGCGGGCAAGCTGCCAGTGCTGGACGTCGACGGACTACGCATCCAGGACAGCACGCGCATCGCGCGCTATCTCGACGAACACTATCCACAAACGCCTTTATATCCGGCCAATCCACAGCAGCGGGCGATGGCGGAAATGTGGGAAGACTGGGCCGACGAATTGCTGTACTGGTTCGAGGTCTATTTCCGTCTGAAAGACCCTGAAGCCCTCGCCATGGCAGTTCGTTCTGCCGGCGAAGGCCGCTCGACTTTCGAACGGCTGCCGGTCAAGCTGCTGCTCAAGGCGGGCCTGGGCCTGCAGCTCTACAGCCAGGGTCTGGGGCGCATGCAACGCGAGGATGTCGAAGCCGATTTCCGACGCCATCTCGATCGCATCGAAACCGTCCTCGAGGGTTCGGGTTGGCTGGTCGGTCCGTCGATGACCATTGCCGATATCGCCGTCGGCAGCCAGTTACTCGAAGTGGACCGCACCAGCGCGCCCATGCGTCCTGAATTGCTCAGCCGACCCAAACTCAGCGCCTGGCTGGACAGGGTCAGGGCGCTGTGACGGTCGAAAAGAAGTGATGCGGCCGGTCTTTCAGCCCGCAGTCCGCGCCTTCGAATCCAGAAAGCGCTCGCGCACCACCAGATAGATCGGGAAGGTCATCGACACGCCGATGTAGGACAGCGCGACGAAGAACCAGCCCCATTTGGTGCCCATGCCAATGCGCTTGGCATCGAACACCACCCAGATCATGAACACCAGCCAGGCGATGGCCATGTCGATGCTCAGGAACGCGGCCGTGCCGCCGGCCTTGATGGCATCACCGAAGAACTGGAATGGATCGAGGATGTTGCCGCCGTTGCGCATCCAGTCGAAGGCATGCGGCCAGGTCAGCAGCAGGGCGGCGATGCCGAGGATGATGAACAGGCCGTGCTTGATGTTCTGAGTCATGAGGGGTTCTGGTCGAGGGGCGGTAAGGCGATCAAGGCTTCGGGTTGAAGCAGGATCAGACGGCGGCAGGCACGGCGGCTGGCGCCGGCTTTCGGGCCCAGCGCGTTTCGGCGTGTTCGAGCACGGCCATGCAGCGCTTCGGCTCCGGCAGATCCTTCGGGTCGTACTTGGGATGCAGGCTGGTGATGACCCGGGGCACGATGTACATGAACAGCCGCCCCATCATTCCGGCGAAGCGCAGGCGGCTACGCCACGGGTCCTTGATCCGTCCGGACTTGCGGTCCTCGTTGATCATGTAAAGGCCGGTGCTGATCATGTAGCCGAGCATGTGCGGCGCCGAGTAGCAGATGCCCCAGAGCCGGTACCAGTAGCTGTGGTAGATGGCATGGAACTGGTAGTTGGCAACGTGGCGATGCTCGTACTCCTCGGCCAGATGCCAGCGCCAGAGATCAGCGGTGGGATCGTCGACCGTGGCCTTGTCCAGCTCACGTGCCGCTTCCAGAAAGAAGCTGGCGATGATCGGGCCGAGCGTCTCGAAGCCCTCGGCGTAGCCCATGCAGTACTTGTGGCCCTTTTCCTTCTCGAAGCGCTCGTAGTCGGCCTTCATCTTCGCTTCGCGCGCGGCCAGGCCGGGGTAACCGGAGGCGCGCAGGAAGGCGTTGAGCTTGGCGTGGTTCTTGTAGTGCCGGCCTTCCTGGGCAATGAAGATGCGGCAATCCTCGCGCAACTCGGTCATCTCCAGCGGCAGCATGTCGATGCCGGTGCGGACGGTGCGGTTGAGGAAGGGTTCGAGGTAAGGCAGGAACGTGGAGGTGCCATTCCAGAACTGCGCGAACTCGGGGTCCTCGGGTGTCCAGTGCAGCTTCGCTTGGCTGAAATCGATGTCGATCTCGCGGACTTTCATTGCGGCTCCTCCAGCAGGGTGGCTGGCCATGCAAGCGGCCGCCACCGGGTCTTATAGATAGCTGGATTATCGACAGTGCGCCTTCGGGCCGCGCCCCCCACCCGGGGTGGCCTGATGGGTGGGTTGGCTGCCGGAAACGAGGCCGATAAGGCCATTCGGCGGACCGCGGTGGATAATCAGCGCCCCATCGAAACCTTCGAGTAGCCGCCCCGTGCCGGATCGCATCCTGCAAAGTCGCCTGACGCCACCGACCTTGCCGACGCTCGGTCTGAAGCGCAGCGGCTTCGGCGACTGGGCGCTGAAATGCCTGGAGACACCGGGACTGATCGTCGCGGTGTTCGCGCCGGCCGGCTATGCCAAGACCAGCCTGCTGCGGACCCTGCACGCGGAACTCGGCGCCCGGCCGGGCAAGGTCGCATGGCTGAGCCTGGGCAAGGACGCCGATACGCCGGAGCGCTTCGCCCTCTACCTCAGCGCAGCGCTGTCCCGAGTCGGCGTCAGCTTCAAGCCCGCCCACGGTGACGACTTGGTGGCCGCCGTGATCAACGCGCTGGCGCTGCTCGATGCGCCGCTGACCCTGCTGATCGACGATCTGCATTGCATCCGCCACCCGGACAATCTGGCGCTGATCGATCAGCTGCTGCAGCACCTGCCGCCGACGACCCGCGTGGTCATCGCCGGGCGCAGCAATCCTGGCCTGCGCCTGGCATCGCTGTTCGCGCAGCGTCGGCTGATCCTGATCGATCCCACGGAACTGGCCTTCAGCTTCGCCGAAATGACCGAGTTCCTGATCCGCGAATCGGGCGAATCGCTCGGCGCCGCGGCGCTCAACGAAGTCTTCGAGCAGACCCAGGGCTGGCCCGGCTTGCTCAGCGTGCTGATCTCCAACCTCGGCCGCGGAAGCTCGCTGGAAACCGTGCTGCGTGATGGCCAGCTGCCGCAGCGTGAGCTGTCCGCGTACATCGCGGAGGAGATCATCGGCGAGCTGCCCTCACTCGATCGGCTGGCGGCGGAAGTGCTGGCACTGGCGCCCCAGGTCGATCAGGCGTTGATCAACTTCGTCGTCGCCGACGACGAGGCCGCCCGTCCCGATCTCGAAGCGATTTCGCGGCGCAATCCGCTGGTGCGAGCGCTGAGCAAGGGCGGCTATGTCGCCCACCCTGCCGTCCGCCATGCGCTGCGTGCACGTCTGGAAGCCGAGCACCGTAGCCGCTATGCCAGCCTCTGCCGACGGCTGGCGGAGTGGTATCGCCATCACGGCAATGCCGCGCTGGCGATCGACTACCTGATCGACAGCGGCGAACTCGCGCAGGCCAGCGCGCTGCTGGAAGCCGAAGGCCGCAACATCGCCATGGAAGGTTTCCCGGATCGCTGCCTGGCCTGGCTGGCGCGCCTGCATCCCGAGCATCTCGACCAGCATCCGGGGCTGCAGCTCACGGAAGTCTGGGCACGGGTCACCATGCATGAGACCGACTCCGCGTCCGAGGTGCTCGCTTCAGCGCGCCTGCGCGCCGCCACGCGTGGCAATCCGGTGTTCAACGTCGAAGTGATGACGGCGACCGCATTCAGCCACGCCATCTCCGATCGCCCGGACGCTGCCCTGGCTGCCGTCGAAGCCGTGCCGAAAGCCGTGCGCGAGGAAAGCGCCATCGTTCGCGCCGGATGCGCCAGCGTTCAGGCCTGGTGCCTGTTCAGCCAGGGGCGGTTCGACGAGGCGCGCAAGCTGCTCTACCGGATGGCTTGCCTCGAGATGCAGGGCCAGGGTCTGCTGGTCCACGCCTATGCCTCGATCGTGTCCGGCGAGTGCTATGCCGCCGAAGGCCAGATCGACGCCGCCGAAGCGATCTTCCGTCGCGTCGTGAAACTGGCCGAGGATCTGCGCGGCCGGCGCTCGATGGTGGTGGTGGTCGCGCTCGGCCCGCTGCTGGAAATTCTTCACGAAGCCGATCGCATCGACGAAGTGCTGGCCCTGGCCAGCGGCCGCAGCCATCTGCGCGTGAAGTATTCGACGCCGGGCAGCGTCAGTGCTGCCGGGGTTGCGCTGGCGCACTGCCTGCGTCTGCGCAACGCCGGCGCCGAAGCCAGCGAACTGCTCGACGACGTGCTGCGCGTCGGCGAAGAAAGCCACCTGCCCCGCATCGTCGCCCACGCACTGGCAGCGAAGATCCAGATTGCATTGCGCGATGGCAGAAGCCATGAGCTTGCCGAGCTGTGCGGACGTCTGGACGCGCTGCGCCACGATGACGCCAGCCTGCTGGACACGCCGCAGGGCGTCATCAACTATCTCAGCCGCGTTTCGCAGGTTCGGGTGCTGATCGGCCGCCAGGATTTCACCGCCGCGTGGCGGGAAGCGGAAGCCTTGTCGCTGGCGCTTGCCGATCTGCCGTGGATTCGCGTCAAGGTCACCGTCGACACGCTGCTGGCGGTGATTCGCTGGGCCTCCGGTGACAAGGCCGAGGCGATCGAAACGCTTGCCGATGTCGTGCAGCGCAGCGCGCCACTGGGCTTGGTTCGCAGCATCGTCGATCAGATCAGCGATCTCACGCTGCTCGAATCCACCGAATTGCGCCGCGCGATTCCGGCCCCGTTGCACGCCTATCTCGATCGCCTCAAGGCGGCCGGAACCACCAGCATTCCGGCGCTGCCATCAGGCTCGCGGATGATCGTGCCGGGCAGCGGCTGGACCGACGCAACCTTGAGCGGACAGGACCCGGGCTTCACCACGCGCGAGCGGGAAATCCTGTTCCTGGTCGGCCGCGGCCTGTCGACCAAGCGTATCGCCCAGACGCTGCGCATCTCGCCCGAGACGGCGAAATGGCATACCCGCAACGTCTACGAAAAGCTGGGCGTACACGATCGTCCGTCCGCCCAGCTGGCGATCCGCCGGCTGCAGCTTTCCGATGGCGGAGCGTCTGGCCCGCGCTAGTAGCTGCAGCGACAGCGCCGGGTGCTCATCGATCAACCGAACAAAATCACGGCGCTTGATCACTCGAACCGTGACCGGCGACTGCGCCACGACATTCCAGGCCGACGGCAACTCGGTGAACATCTCGGACAGCCCCACCCAGTTACCACGGGTCATGTAGGTCAACACGGTCTCGCGACCCATGTGGTCCCAGGCGCTTTACTTCACTCGCCCGTCGGTGATCTGGAAAACCTCCTTCGGCAGCGTGCCGGCACGAAGCAGGCAACTTTCCGCCGACAAGCCGCGGCTGGAGCTGACCGCATCCAGCGCTGCACGCACCGGCAGTGGCGCGCGGTGCCTTCGCACGCAAGGCGGGATGCGCCTTCGGCTTTCCCGCCCTACCCGGACTAGGTGCTTGCCAGATGCTCGCCCAGCCACTCCGCGATGGTGCTGCCGATCAGATGCGGATGGTCTTCCTGCACGTAATGCAGAGCCGGCCCGATATCGACGCTGCGCAGCTTGGGAAAGGTCTTTGCGTAGTGCGCCGCAAGTGCCGGCGTGACCAGCACACCCGGCGTGCCCCAGAACAGCAGCTTCGGCACCTCGGTCTCGCTCAGCCAGGTCATGTAGGCCTCGGTGGCGGCGACGACATCGGCAGGCTGCCCAGCAATCGGCAACTGGTTCGGAAACACCAGCATCGGCTTGCGCGTGGCCTTGTCGTGGAACGGCGCGCGGTAGTGGACCATCTCCTCTTCGGTCAGCCCGCGCACCACGGCGCCCGGCAGCACTTTCTCGATGAAGAAGTTCTGCTCGATGACCATGGCCTCGCCGCTGGCCGGCGTGCGGAACGCCTGGAACACCGGCTGCAGCTGCTCCGGCCAGTCCGACCATGACTTCACCGGCGCGATGAACTCCATCAACGCGATGCCCTTGACGCGATCGGCATGGCGACGCGCCCAGTTCAGGCCGATCGCCGAACCCCAGTCGTGCACCACCAGAGTCAGCCGCTTCAGCCCCAGCGTCTCGATGAAGGCATCGATGTAGCGAACATGGTCTTCGAAGCGGTAGCCGATATCGGGCTTGTCGGACTTGCCGAAGCCGATCAGGTCCGGCGCGATGCAGCGTGCCTTCGGCGCAACGTGCGGAATGATGTTGCGCCAGAGATAGGACGAGGTGGGATTGCCGTGCAGGAACAGCACCACCTCGTCGCCGACCGGGCCGGTATCGAGGTAGTGCATGCGGCTGCCGAGCACATCGACATGGTGGGCCGCGAAATCGAAGCGCGCGCTGATGGTCTCGTGCATGTCACTCCCCTGGCTTTTGTCGTTCTTGTGATGTCCGTGAGCGAAGGCGATCGATCACGGATGGCCAGCTTGCAGTGCCGGGCCGGGCTTCATCAATGAGGGCTGACCAGCTCAAAGCCCCGGAACGATCAACTGCTGCATCATCTCTCCCCATCCAGACCCGTTTCGGCTGCCCCGCGCCAGCCCACCTGATTCCCGACGTTCCGAAATGTCCGAACACCTGCTGATCTCGCTGGGCGAAAGTCTTGCCCCCATCGCCCTGCTGATCGCCTTCGGTTATCTGTGGAAGCTCACCGCGCCCGGTGGCCTCGATGCGCTGCAGGCGCGCCGCGCGATCAACCTGCTGGTGATGTACGCGTTCTATCCGGGGCTGGCCTATCACGTGGTCAGCCACGCGCGGTTCGGCGCGGATTTCTATTGGGTGCCGCTGTACACCTGGGTGGGCCTGCTGATCGCCGCCGCGCTGGCCTGGCTGGTGTTCGCCCGCAGCGGCCTGTTTCCAAAACTCGAGCGGCGGCAGCTCGGCGCGCTGATCATTGCCTGCTCGTTCGGCAACATCCTGTCGATCGGTCTCTCGGTGCTGCAGCCCTTGTACGGCGACGAAGCGGCGCGCTTCGCCGTCTATGCCGACATCCTCGGCGTGTCGATGCTGTTCTGGAGCTTCGGCGCCGGCCTGGCCAGCGCCTGGGGCAAGGTCGATGGTGACGGCGAAGGCTTCAGTCTCGCGACATTCCTGCGCAGCTTCTCGCGCCTGCCGCCGGTCTGGGCCTTCGCTGCGGGCTTCGCGGTGAACCTGCTCGGGCTGCCGAACCCCATCGTCATCGACCGCACCGCCGAACTGCTCGGCCAGGCCGCGGTGCCGGCGATGCTGCTGACCATCGGCATGTCGCTGTCCCCGACTGCGCTGCGCAAGCGCCCTGGCCTGCTAGCAGTGGCCTGCCTGCTCAAGCTGGTGCTGATGCCGGCGCTGGTCGCCGCGCTGTGCTTGCCGTTCCTGGGAAGCAGCGAGTTGTCGGTGTCGATCATCCTGCTGGCCGGCATGCCGACGATGATGGCGACGGTGATGCTGTCCGAACGCTACGGGCTGGACACTGAGCTGCTCGCCTCGGTGCTGGTGGCAACCACCCTGCTCTACTTCGCCGTGCTGCCGCTGTGGCTTTGGCTGCTGCTCGGCTGAACGATCACGGCGCCCGCAGCAGACAGCGCTGGTAGCGCTCGTCCACGCGCTTGGCGAACCAGTCGGTAGTCAGCTTGCGAGTGATCTTCGGGCTCTTGAGCTGGATCTGCGGCAACACGGCACGCGGCAGCGGCCGGCCCTCGGCCTGCTCGGCGCGTTCGAAAACCTGTTCGTAGAGCGTGCTGCGCTCGAAGTTCGCGGCATCGCCACGCTGCAGATCGTCACGGATATCGCCGTTGCTCAACTCCAGGCGCTTGGCCAGCACTCGCGCGGCCAGCTCGGTCTGGCCCGGCTTGTCGTCATCGCCGCCGATACGCAGCAGATCGCCATCGAGCGCCAACGGAATGCCGGACAGCAAACTCAGCGCGCTCTGGAACGCCGCATTTCGGCTGGCGTAGTGGCCGGCGTTGAAATCGGCGAAGCGATAGATCGGCTGCTCGTAGCTCGCTGGATAGTCGAGCAGATGGGCAATGCCGAAATACAGGCCGCCGCGCCGCGTGAACACCTCGCGGCGCAGCGACTGCGCAACCGGATACGGATACGGCCGCCGCTCGGCCTGCTGCTCCGCATAAGCGATGCTGACCTGCATCGGCCCACCAGTGCGCACCGGGTTGCGATCGGCAAAGAACGTGCGGCCCAGCGGCAGCGAGCCGATCAGGTCATCGAAGATGTCGCTCAGCTCGCGCTCGGTCTTCGCGGCATCGATGCGCTCCGAATAGCTGCGACCATCCGGCGAGTTCACCCGCAGCGCGGTATGCACCACCAGCTTCGGCAGGCTGTGAGCGGCAGCCCGCGTGTCGATCTCCTTCCAGGCGATGGCCGCGAGACCGGGCACCGCCGGATCAACCTGAAAACCCGATTCCTGCTCGGCGACCGCGATCACCGAGCAGACATTCGATGGCGTCGGCGCCAGTTCCATCGCCGCGAAGCTCGCATAGATATCGACGGCCCAGCCGCTGCGATCAGCGATGCGCTCCGGCAGCAACCGTTCGATCAGCGCACGGGCCTGCGTCGGGCTGAGTGTCGGCCCTTCCGGCAGTTCAGGCGTACCGGTGCAAGCCGCAAGCGCCAGCAGACCAAGGCTGCACAAGGCCCGCCACACTCGCCTCATCGCGTACCGAAGCGCTGCGCCGACAGCAGAGCCGCCTTCTCGCGTTCCACGTCGCGGTTCTTCGGCGGACTCAGAGTCACCAGCGAATCGATCAACCTCGTTGCCGCTGTGCTGATCTCGTCGACGGCACGCCCGAACACCGCCTCATTGATCTTCGACGGCGCGTTGTAGCCGCTGAGCTTGCGGACGAACTGCAGCGCCGCGGCACGCACCTCGTCCTCGGTCGCCGGCGGCTCAAAGTTGTGTAGGGGGCGGATGTTTCGGCACATGGGGCGCTCCTGTTCAATCGACTATTGGCCGCTCACGATGCGTATTGCCCCCGTGAGTTCGATACGCGGGATAGCAGCCAAGTGCCATTAGCGGCCCTTCTTGATCGGCTGCTATCGGGTAAGGCTCAGCTTCAGCCGCGGCCTCGCCGTAGCGGCGAAGCCGGGGAGGCTGGGACGTCGGCTAGAAGCGACGGTTAACGCTTAAGCTCAGGCCGCGGCCCGAAAGGGCCGTCGCGCCTGCGGCGAATTGTTGAGCGCCACCGCTCCGAACAGCTATGCATCATCGCTCGATACATCTGGGTCAATATCCGGGCTGAACGGCTCCCATTGAATATTGAACGCCCGCCACAAGCCCCGATGCAGAATTATTCTTTCATTGCGTTTGAAGTGTGAATTTCGATTTCTGTACTTGTAGCTAAGGAATCGTCGACCACCGCGCCTTTGAACTCGTACATTTCCAATCGCGCTACATTCATAAAGTACTCGAAGGACCTTTTCCAGCGCCTCATCGGGTACGCTCCAACCAATATCCTTCGCTGATTTTTGGAGTTCTTCGTATGAAAAATCCCTTTTTGCGATCTGCTCGATAGCTTCAGTTATTCCCTTAATTTCATCGAGAGATGCGTATCCATCCATCTCGTCATGAATTTCCGGCAGAAAGTATTTTGCGGAATACTCTCTAATGCCGTTACGCATTTCATCTATAGCAATCGGAATGCTCTCTGCTGAAGTCTGAATATAAGAAAGAAGCTGCAGATAATCTCGAGGAGTGTGCCGGGTCATGTCTA
>NZ_JAHFRY010000029.1:0-1869 GCF_023266035.1 Nevskia sp. | reverse complement strand
CAGTTTTCGCGTCCAGCGATATTTCGGCCCGGAGATTCCCAATTCTTACAAGGAGCGATTTGTCAGGTGCTTTCGGGTTGGAATTCCAATCCAGATCAATAGCGTAGTCTTGACGGATTTTGTTCTTATTTGCACCACTTAAAAGCTGAAATATATCTGTACGGCACAACATCACAACCTTTGCAGGAACGTAGTTCTTTTTCAGAAAGTCATTGATTCTGTGAACTTCAAAAACCAATGCCCCAATTGATGCATATTGTGTTGCCGAAGTTGCCAATATGTCATCCAAGCCGTCAATTATTAGTAAATGCTTAGATTGCGATCGTATATTTGATATAAAGGGCCTAAGATTATATATAAACCAACGAATATCGACCTGTGCAGTCTCTGTCTTTTTTGTCCACTTTTGCTCGGCAAACTTCGGAATTGTTAGCTGGAATGAGTTCTCGGATGAGACCCTAACTATTGTATTCAGATCGAAAACTGGGCTTAGCCCCATTTCAGCGAATGCGGATTTTACTTGCTCGTACTCTTCGGGGATATCCACTTGGACGCCTTGATCCCTGAAGAACGAGTTCAACAGATACGCATAAAGCAGCCATGACCATGCAGTTGGAAGTTCCGTTTCGATGGCTTCGCTACTTCTAACGATTTTTGAAAACTTTACGTATTCAAAATCCTCAATATTTACGACGTTAACAAAATGAAGTGGGTCATCTTCATAGATGAGCCGAAGTCGCTCCGCGATTGCGGATTTCCCTGAGCCCTTGTGCCCAAGTATCAACCATTCTCGGCCGTTGACGACGCGATCGGAAATATTGTGTAAATCAAGATAGCCCTTAATTAGGAGGTCTGGATTCTCGCGTGCTTCTGCCTGAGCGCTAGCGTAGCCAAAGTCAATTTTTTTGAACTCAGGAATCAGATCCGTCATTTTTCTTTCTTCTCCTTTAGATTTGTTGTTTGACATTGCCAAGCCTCACCGCGCCAAGGCGCCTAGCTAAAATTAATGTGCAGATTCGCTCAATAAATCGACGCGGCCGATGAATAACCTTGCTCGGATTTCACAATATCGAACATCAGCACTGACTGTTGGTTTCGGCCGCCGGGCAAGCATGCGATTGTGCACAATATTCCCGGAAAGTCGATTTTCCCCATCTACATAACGGCAGGCTCCAGCCGAATGTCCGCTCCCACACCTACCTGTGCGACGGCTGATCGTCGGGTCAGGGCTGAAAGCAGACAGTGATAATCACATCGTCGATTGTCCCTACCCCATCCGAGGCCCCAGATGCTTCAACTGCACTACTACCCCAGCACCGCCAGCATGGCGCCCCATATTCTGCTGCGGGAACTGGGCGTCCATTTCGAGTTGGTGCTGGTGGATCGCGCGGCGGACGCCCACAAGTCGGCGGCTTACTTGCGGCTCAATCCCAATGGCCTGCTGCCGGTGTTGCAGGATGGCGAGCTGGTGCTTTACGAGACCGCCGCGATCCTGCTGCATCTGGTGGATACGCATCCGCAGGCGGGACTCTGCCCGCCGCTGGCGTCGCCCGAGCGGGCGCAGTTCTACAAGTGGCTGATGTGGCTGACCAA
The DNA here is from genome assembly GCF_023266035.1 of Nevskia sp. Classification (GTDB taxonomy): domain Bacteria; phylum Pseudomonadota; class Gammaproteobacteria; order Nevskiales; family Nevskiaceae; genus Nevskia. The sequence goes on along the minus strand of NZ_JAHFRY010000029.1, from coordinate 276 downwards.
CACGCTGCAGGCCAATCTCATCCTGTACTTCTATCCCCACCGCTACGTGGACCAGGGCAATGAGGCGGGCGTGGCTCAGGTGCGTTTCCACACGCAGCAGCGCATCGGCTCGATGCTCGAACAGCTCGACCAGTTGCTGGCCGCTCACGCGGGGCCATGGATACTGGGGCCGACCTACAGTGCGCTCGATCCTTTCGTCTTCACGCTGTCTCGCTGGACGCGCGGCTTCACCGGGCCTGCAAGCCAACCGGCCCGCGACTATCCTCACCTCGGCCC
>NZ_JAHFRY010000232.1 GCF_023266035.1 Nevskia sp. | reverse complement strand
ACCCTTCAAGCGCGGCCTCGCAGCACGGGCAGTGGAACCACACGCGCGCCGGCTCGACCTGCACCCGCATCACGCAGAGACGAGCCGGCGCTTGCTGCGGCGAGCGCACGGGTTTCATGAAGCCCTCGCGGATTCGAGCAACGCCGGGAAGTCAGTTTCGAAGTGCTCGTGCTCGCCACGCAGTCCCGATCTGCGACGCTCGGCCTCAGTCGCACGCAGCTCGGTGCGACGGATCTTTCCCGACACGGTCTTCGGCAGTTCGCAGAACTCGATCACACGGATCTTCTGGTACGGCGCGAGGCGCGTGCGCGTGAAGCTCAGGATCGAAAGCGCCGTCTCGCGGTCTGGCTTGAATCCCGGCTTGAGAATCACGCAGGCCTTGGGCACACACAGGCGCTTGGGATCCGGGCTTTCCACCACCGCCGCCTCCGCGACGGCCTCGTGCTCGATCAGCGCGCTCTCCAGCTCGAAGGGCGAGATGCGGTAGTCGGAACTCTTGAACACGTCGTCGGTGCGCCCGACAAACCAGAAATAGCCGTCCGCATCGCGCGAGGCAACGTCGCCAGTGCCGTAATGGCTGCCGCCGAGCGCTCTCGATGTTTTCTCGGGGTCACCTCCGTAGCCGGCCATCACGCCGGCGGGACGCGGATTCAATACGACGCTCACTTCGCCTTCAGCGGCATGCTCGCCGTCTGGATCGAGCAACTCCATCGCATAACCCGGCAGCGGCCGACCCATCGATCCGTATCGCACCGGTTGACCGGGCGGATTGCCGAGCATGGCGGTGGACTCGGTCTGGCCATAGCCCTCGCGGATGGTGTGACCCCAGGCCGCTTTTACCTGCTCGATCACTTCCGGATTCAGCGGCTCACCGGCGCTGACCAGTTCGCGCAGTTTCACAGGGTATTGCTTGAGATCCTGCAGGATCAGCGAGCGCCAGGCCGTCGGTGGCGCACAGAGCGTGGTGACGCCGCAGCGCACGAGCGTCGTCAGCGTCTTGTCGGCGTCGAAACGCCCCTGGTTGTAGATGAAGATGGTGGCGCCGACATGCCAGGGCGCGAACAAGCAGCTCCAAGCGTGCTTTGCCCAGCCTGGCGAGCTGATATTGAGGTGCACGTCGTCTGGCTGCAGACCGATCCAGTACATCGTCGACAGGTGCCCGACCGGATAGCTGCGCTGCGTGTGCAGCACCATCTTGGGCTTCGAGGTCGTGCCGGACGTGAAATACAGCACGCAGGGATCGTCGGCCTTGGTCGGCGCCATGGGATGGAACTCGGAAGGCGCCGAAGCTGCGCCCGCATAGTCGTGCCAGCCCTCGGCCTTTGCGCCAACCGATATGCGCAGGCAGGAATTCGCGATGTCCGCGAACTTGGCGACGTTGGCTGCGTCCACGATCACGCCACGCATCTGGCCGCGTTCGATGCGATCCTTGAGATCGGCTTCGGACAGCAACATGGTCGCCGGGCTCAGCACGGCGCCGAGCTTGATCGCGGCCAGCATGATCTCCCACAGCTCGATCCGGTTCGGCAGCATCACCAGCAGGCGATCGCCCTGACCGATGCCGACACCGCGCAGGAAATTCGCGGCGCGATCGGAAGCCACGCGCAGCTCTTCGAACGTGCGATGGGTCTCGGCTCCAGATTCTTCGACGATCCACAGCGCGCGCCGCGAGTTGCCGCGTGCGAGGTCATCGAAGTGGTCCAGCGCCCAGTTGAAGTCCGGCAGTTCCGGCCAGCGGAATTCGGCCATCGCGCTCGCGTAATCGCTGCGGTGACGGATCAGAAGGTCGCGCGCTGCGCGAAAGGTGGCCGTGCCACTCATGCCCGCTCTCCTCTTGTTCTTGTGATGTTGGTTCAGGCCTCGGTGCCGCGTGCCTTGAGCAGGTCCAGCGCCACGTCGACGATCATGTCTTCCTGACCACCGACCATGCGGCGCCGGCCCAGCTCGACCAGGATGTCGACGGCCTTGACGCCGTACTTCTTCGACGCCGCTTCGGAGTGGCGCAGGAAGCTGGAGTAGACGCCGGCATAGCCCAGCGCGAGCGTCTCGCGATCGACTCGTACCGGACGATCCTGCAGCGGCCGCACGATGTCATCGGCAGCGTCCATCAGCGTGTAGAGATCGGTGCCGTGGTTCCAGCCGAGCCGCGACGCCGCGGCGATGAACACTTCCAGCGGTGCATTGCCCGCACCCGCGCCCATGCCGGCGAGGCTGGCGTCGATGCGATCGCAGCCTTCCTCCACGGCGACGATGGAGTTGGCCACGCCCAGTGAAAGATTGTGATGCGCGTGCATGCCGGTTTCGGTCTCCGGCTTGAGCACGGCCTTGAACGCGCGGAAGCGGTCGCGGATGTCCTGCATGCCCATCGCCCCGCCGGAATCGACGACGTACACGCAGGTCGCCCCATAGCTCTCCATCAGCTTGGCTTGGCCCGCCAGCGCTTCCGGCGTGGTCATGTGGCTCATCATCAGGAAGCCGACCGTGTCCATGCCGAGCTGGCGCGCGGTCTCGATGTGCTGCTTCGAGACATCGGCCTCGGTGCAATGCGTAGCGACGCGCACGATGCGCGCGCCTGCGGCATAGGCGTTCTTGAGGTCATGGATGGTGCCGATGCCGGGCAGCAGCAGGGTGGCGATCTTGGCGTGCTGGACCACACCCGCGACGGCCTCGATCCATTCCAAGTCGGTATGCGCGCCGAAACCGTAGTTGAAGGTCGAGCCCTTCAGTCCGTCGCCGTGAGCGACTTCAATGGAATCGACCTTGGCCTTGTCGAGCGCGCGTGCGATGTCCTGCACGTTCTGGATCGAATACTGATGACGGATGGCGTGGCTGCCGTCGCGCAGGGTGACATCGGAGATGTAGAGCTTTTTCTTGGGATCGAAGGTCATGAGCGGTCTCCGGGTCAGCGCGCGAGCATGCGTTCGGCGATGCGCTCGCCGGTGGCCATCGCGGCCGAGGTCATGATGTCGAGATTGCCGGCGTAGGCCGGCAGGTAGTGCGCCGCGCCTTCCACTTCCAGCAGCACGGTGGTCTTGAGGCCGCTGAAGTGTCCGCCCAGTTCGGGAATCTTCACCGGCGCCGACGCGGGAATGCGGTCGAACTGGACCTTCTGCTTGAGGCGGTAGCCCGGCACGTAGGCGTTCACGCGCGCGACCATGTCGATGACCGCCGCTTCGACGGTTGCCTCGTCCGTGTCTTCGGAGAAGACGTAGACCGTATCGCGCATCAACTGCGGCGGCTCCGCCGGATTGAGGATGATGATGGCGCGGCCCATGCCGGCGCCGCCGACCTGCTCGATGGCCTTGGAGGTCGTCTCGGTGAACTCGTCGATGTTGGCGCGGGTTCCCGGGCCAGCCGACTTGCTGCTGATCGAAGCGACGATCTCGGCGTAGTGAACCTTCGCGACCCTGGACACTGCGGCCACGATGGGGATCGTCGCCTGGCCGCCACA
>NZ_JAHFRY010000231.1 GCF_023266035.1 Nevskia sp. | reverse complement strand
GTGCGGGCGGCACTCGATGCGGTCGGGCTCCGAGGCAAGGAACGCCATTGGCCGCAGACCTTGTCCGGCGGCGAGCAGCAGCGAGTCGGCATCGCCCGCGCGGTGGTCGCCAAACCGCGGCTGCTGATCGCAGACGAACCGACCGGCAACCTCGATCCCGAAATGGCGCAGGAAGTGATGCAGTTGTTCAACCGCTTCAATGAAGTCGGCGTCAGCGTGCTGGTCGCCACCCACGCGCTGGGCCTGATCTCGCGGCTGCCGCATCGCATCCTGCGTCTGGAAAAGGGTCTGCTGACCCAGATCAAGGCCAGCGAATTCGACTACGCCGATGACGCCGAGGAGCAGGACGCATGAGTACTGCACGGCGAGTCGGCAACACCCCGAGCGGCTTCTCGCGCTGGCTGCTCGAACACACGCGGGCGATTGCCGCGACCCTGGATCAGCTGAAGCGACGTCCGTTCGGCACCTTGCTGACGGCGTTCGTGATCGGCGTGACCCTGGCGCTGCCAGCCGGCCTGTATTCGGTGCTCGGCAGCCTCGATGCGGCCTCGAGCGGCCTCAAAGGCTCGCTGCGCGCCTCGCTGTTCCTGCGCGACAACCTCGATGACGCGGCCGGCCAAGCACTGGCTGCGAAGCTGGCGAAACGCCCAGGTGTGGCCGAAGCGCGCTACATCTCCCGCGACCAGGCGCTGGCCGAGTTCAAGGCCCATTCCGGCTTCGGCGAAGCGCTAGACATCCTCGACAGCAATCCGCTGCCGGCGGTGATCGTCGTCACCCCGGACAGCAAGGCGGCCAAGGCACAGGCCTCGGCGATGCTCGACGAGATGACCAAGCTGCCAGAAGTCGAAAGCGCGCGGCTGGACCGCGAATGGCTGGAGCGGCTGTACGCGATTCTCGCCATCGTCGAACGCCTGGTGCTGCTGATTGCCAGTGCGCTGGCGATCGCCGTGCTGGCGGTGGTCGCCAACACCATCCGGCTCGACATCTCGGCTCGACGCGAGGAAATCGTCGTGCTGAAGGTGATCGGCGCCTCGAATGGCTTCATTCGCCGGCCCTTCCTCTACACCGGCCTGTGGTACGGGCTGACTGGCGCCTTGCTGGCCTGTCTGATGGTGATTGGCGCGCAAGTTGCGTTGTCAGAACCAGCGGCGAATCTGGCCGGCCTTTATGGCGTTGGCGCCGGCTTCGGCGCGTTGGCGGCTGACACGGTGTTCGCCGTATTCGCCACCGGTGCCGCGCTGGGCTGGCTGGCCGCGTTCTGGACCGTGGGCCGTCACCTCGGTGGCATCGAGCCGGATTGAACTGGTCGCCAAGCCGCAGGTCTATGCCGTTCGATGCTTTGAGGCTATCGAACTTCGAATTTTGTAGTGAACTTCTTTTGGTCTTAGCACTCCAATTTCACGAGTGCTAATATTTTGCGAAACACGGGGACCATGATGACTGCTCTCGCACTATCACCACGGGCTGCTTCGTTTCCGGTGCCGCTGGCCGGCAGCCTTGATACCTACATCCGTTCGGTCAGCCAGATTCCGCTGCTGACGCCGGACGAAGAACAGAAGCTCGCGCACGAACTGCACGACGACGGCAATCTCGCGTCGGCGCAGAAGCTGGTGCTGTCGAACCTGCGCTTCGTCGTCCATATCGCCCGTGGCTATCAGGGCTACGGCCTGCCGCTGTCCGATCTGATCCAGGAAGGCAACATCGGCCTGATGAAGGCGGTAAAGCGTTTCGATCCGGGCGTCGGCGTGCGTCTGATCAGCTTTGCCGTGCACTGGATCAAGGCCGAGATCCACGAGTACATCCTGAAGAACTGGCGCATCGTCAAGATCGCCACGACCAAGGCGCAGCGCAAGTTGTTCTTCAATCTGCGCAAGTCCAAGACCCATCTCGGCTGGATGACCCAGTCGGAAGTCGAGGCGGTGGCCAAGGATCTGAAGGTCAAGCCGGAAGAAGTGCTGCAGATGGAATCGCGCCTCGGCGGCGCCGATGTTTCGTTCAGTGCTTCGCCGGATGACGGCGAGGAATCCTCGTTCGTCCCCGAGGATTATCTGGCCGACCGTCACGACGCCTACTCGGCGATCGAGGAAGCCGAATGGCAGGACGCCCGCGAGGCTCGCATGAGCACCGCGATGGCGGCCCTTGACGACCGCTCGCGCGACATTCTGAAGCGGCGCTGGCTGGCCGATGAATCGAAGGCTGGCCTGCAGGAACTCGGCGACGAGTACGGCGTGTCGGCCGAGCGTATCCGCCAGATCGAGGTCGCGGCGATGAAGAAGTTGCGCAAGGCGATCGAGGTAGAAGCAGAGCCGGCCTGATCACCGGTTCTGATACGAAAAAAGCCCGGCGATGCCGGGCTTTTTGCTGCCGCCGACGGACCGCTCAGATCAGGTAGTGATCGACCAGCAGGGCCGTGAAAATGCCCATCAGGTAGACGATCGAGTAGCCGAAGGTTTTCATGTTCAGGCCCTTGCGCGGCGCGAACTTGATCTTGAAGGCCAGCTGCAGGAAGCGCCCGCCGAGCGCGAGCGCGGCGACCAGGTACAGCCAGCCGCTCATGCCGACCGCGAATGGCAGGATGGTCACGGCGATCAACAGGAAGGTGTAGAGCAGCACCTGGGTCGCGGTGTAGTCGACGCCATGAGTGACCGGCAGCATCGGCACGCCGACCTTGGCGTATTCCTCGCGGCGCTCGATCGCCAGCACCCAGAAATGAGGCGGCGTCCAGATGAAGATGATCAGGAACAGGATCAGCGCATGCGGATCGACGGTGCCGGTGACCGCAGCCCAGCCGAGCACTGGCGGCGCCGCACCGGAAGCGCCGCCGATGACGATGTTCTGCGGCGTCGCGCGCTTCAGGAACAGGGTGTAGACGCCGGCGTAGCCGACCAGGGTCAGCTGGGTCAGAACGGCGGTCAGCGGGTTGACCAGGAACCACAGCACGATGAAGCCGGCGATGCCGAGAAAGGTCGCGAAAGCGATCGACTCGGTCAGGCTCAAGGTGCCGGTGACCAGCGGCCGGCCGCAGGTGCGCGCCATGCGGGCGTCGATTTCACGATCGATGATCTGGTTGACCGCAGCCGCGGAAGCCGCCTGCAGTGAGATACCCAGCGTGCCCCAGATCAACGCTGCGAACGGCGGCAGGCCGGGCACGGCGAGGAACATGCCGACGATCGCGGTGAACACGATCAGCATGACCACGCGCGGCTTGCACAACTCGTAGTACTCGCGGCCACGCGACACCGGTGCAGCAGTGATCGCTTCGACACCCGGCACGGCCTGGGCTTTCAGCGAGGTGGGGGTTCTGCTCATGATCGTTCGGCTTAGGGGTTTCAGGACTGCCCTGGACGAGGCGGGGCGCCGTGCCAGACCGTGTAATTCAGTGCCAGCACCGCCAGCAACAGCAGCGCCGCACCGGCGTTGTGGGCATCGGCCAGCCATAGCGGCAGCTGCAAATGGATCAGCC
>NZ_JAHFRY010000150.1 GCF_023266035.1 Nevskia sp. | reverse complement strand
CTCCCGTCGTAGTTGAAGCATTGGTGAGCAATCCGACAGCGCACGCCAACTGAGCCAACCGGGCATCGCGAGGCAGGAACCCGACGACCTGACCCGCTTCATTGGTGAAAGCGCGGAAGAAGTCGCGGAGGAAACCGGGCGCGCCGGCCCCGCGCTATCCGACGCGTCCCCAGACCGGTACATTCGAGGGGGTACCGGTACAGTCTGGGGGTATTTTTGGGGGTACCTTCATAGGTCACAACCACGGAAACAGCGCAGATAGGACGTTTCCGGGCGATGTTTGAAGCCCTCCTTACACCAGTTTTTTGTGCGGGGGCTTGCACCAAGCCCCCTCGCCTCCCGGAATCAAGGACTTGCGAAAGCGCCTCCAGCGTTTTCCGCTCTGGCTGCCTGTCTACCCCGGACGTTTGTGGCTAACAAATTGGGTAACTTTCAGATCGGAAGTTACTTCATACCGCGAGCATGGTTACCAATGACACAACACTTATTGGCTCGGGGTGACGATCCACAAGTCGCGGTTTCCTTCATGCGCATTCCAGTGTCGCTTTGTCGAGGCATGAGTGAAGCAGCGAGGACAATCTTCGGCTCGTCGAACACTCCGGTTTGGAAAGTTGTGCCTATTGGCGACGAGATGGATCAAATCGTCGAGGACGCGCGCCAAGCCTTCCTAAATGGTGAGCGTTTTGAAGAATCCGCGCTTTGCAGCCTGCTTCAAAGTCTCACTGCAAGTTCGGACGCTATAGCTCTGTTTTACGGAAGCGATACCCAAGACCTTCGGCTAGCCGAGTCCATTGATCGACTATATAGCCACCTCATCAATGAGTTTGGCGCTGCGCCTGCAGAGCTGTATGTCCAGTGGCACAAGGAGACACATCTAGCAGTTCAACCGAAGCCTAATGGATCGAGCGAAACGGTCTCGCCATGACCGACCACGGCTTAATTTGGCCTTCGCAATGAAACACCGAGGATTGATCCAGCCGCTGGCCGATGGCCCGCTCGACGTGATCGGCGACGTCCATGGCGAAGTGGAAGCGCTCGATGCGCTGCTGCGCGAACTCGGTTACGACGCCAAGGCGCGGCATCCGGAGGGGCGGCGGCTGGTGTTCGTCGGTGATCTCTGCGATCGCGGGCCGGACAGCATCGAGGTGATTCAGCGGGTGCAGGCCTGGATCGCGGCCGGGCGCGCGCAGTGCGTGCTCGGCAATCACGAGATGAATCTGCTGCGCGACGAGCCGCGCGAGGGCAATGGCTGGTTCTTCGACGAGGACTGGCATCAGGACCACGGCGATCCGCGCTTTGCCGATTGCCGGCCGGCGGATGTCGAGACGCGTGCCGACATCATCCATTTCCTGCTCAGCCTGCCGCTGGTGCTGGAGCGGGCGGATCTGCGCATCGTCCACGCTTGCCCGGACTCGGCGGCGCTGCAGGCGGTGCGTGCTTCGAAGGCGAGCAACGCGGTGGCCTTGTACATCGAGGCCGAAGCGGCGCTGCGTGCCGAGTTGCAGGCGCTGGATGCCGACCCGCTATGCAGTGAGCAGGGCCGGCGTTATCACGCCTTGATGTCGCAGCGCGAAGTGCAGCCGGAACTGATGCCGCTGTTCGCGCTGCGCGAGGCGCGGCAGCACAACGGCAATCCGGTGCGGGTGCTGACCTCGGGCATCGAGCTGCCGGCGGCCGAACCGTTCTGGTCGACCAGCAAGTGGCGTCTGCTTGGGCGCACGCGCTGGTGGCAGCAGTACGACGATCCGGTGGCGGTGATCTTCGGCCACTACTGGCGCACGCCGAGCGGCGTTGCCCAGCCCGCGCACAAGGGCGGCATCCATGGTCTGTTCGAGGATGTGCCGGACGATGTCTGGCTGGGCCCAAGCGGTAATGCGTTCTGTGTGGATCATTGCGTCGGCCTGCGCTTCGCGGAACGCGCCGAAGGCGTGACTGCCGGCTTCAGCGGCAGGTTGTCGGCCATGCGCTGGCCGGAGCGCGAGCTGGTGATGGATAACGGCCGCCACTCGATAACCTGATCAGGTCAGCGGCTGCAGCACCGGATTGGCGCGGAGTGCGGCGACCAGATGATCGAAGCCGGCGCGCACCTTGGCCGACACCCGCTGGCCTTCGTGATGCAGCACGTGCACCGGCAGCGGCGGTGGCTCGAACGCCGGCAGCAGGATTTCCAGCCGGCCGTCGCGCACCGCGGCATCGGCCTGATAGCTCAGCAGGCGCACCAGGCCGAGGCCGGCGACGGCGGCATCGAGCGCGACATCGGCGGACTGGGTGATCAGCTGCGGGCTGATCGGCACCTGCCGCTGCTGGCCATCGACCTGGAAACGCCAGTCGTTCGGCACCGACAGCCCGGTGAAGCCGATGGTGGCGTGGCGGGCCAACTCCGTGAGCGCAACGGGCCGGCCGTGTTCAGCGAGATAAGCCGGTGCCGCAACCAGCACCCGCCGCACGCGGCCAACGCCGACCGCGCGCAGCGATGAATCCGGCAGCTCGCCGATGCGCACCGCGAGGTCCACACCTTCTTCCGACAGGTTGACGACGCGATCGACGAACAGCGTGCGCAAAGTCAGTTGCCGATGCAGCGCCAGGAGTGAGAACAGCGCCGGTGCGACGTGCAGACGCCCGAACAGCGCTGACGCGGTGACCAGCAGCTGGCCGCGTGGCTCGGCATGAACGCCGGCGGCGGCACGATCGGCTTCGTCGATTTCAGCGAGCAGACGTCGGCAATCGCCGAGATAGCGCTCGCCGGCTTCGGTCAGCTGCATCTGCCGCGTGGTCCGGTGCAGCAGGCGCGCGCCGAGCCGTTCTTCCAGCGAGGCGATCGCGCGGGTGACGGCCGGCGTCGACAAGGCCAGCCGCCGCGCAGCCGCCGAAAAGCCACCGGCATCGGCGACGGTCTGGAACACGGTCATCTCGTGGATGCGGTCCATTGTTTCTATTTCTGAAACAAACTTGTTCGTATCGCAGGGATTCTAGTCGCATGACCAGCGGATTAGCCTGTCTCGGTCCGCTCATCCACACCGGAGACTTCCATGGCCCGCCGATTTTCAGAACTGACGTTTACCGACAGCGTGCGCGATGCGCAGCGCCGCTATGGCAGCCGCGAACAGAACCTGGGCTTCGAGACCAGCGACGATCATCGCGACCGGATCACCGTGCGCGAAGCGCAGTTCATCGCCGAGCGCGACAGCTTCTATCTCGCCAGCCACGGCACCGAGGCCGATGGCCGGCCTGGCTGGCCGTATGTGCAGCATCGCGGCGGGCCGAAGGGCTTTCTGCGGGTGATCGACGAGAAGACGCTGGGCTTCGCGGACTTTCGCGGCAATGTTCAGTACCTGAGCGCCGGCAATATCGTCGCCGACCCTCGCGTGTCACTGTTCCTGATGGATTACGCCAAGCGCCGGCGACTGAAGATCTGGGCGCGTGCGCGTATCGTCGAGGCGGCCGACGATCCGGCGCTGATCGCCAGCATCGGAACACCGGGCTATCCCGCCCAGATCGAACGCGCGGTGATCTTCGACGTCGAAGCGGTGGACTGGAATTGCCCGCAACACATCACGCCGCGTTTCACTGCTGAACAGGTACAGCCGCTGCTCGACGAGATCGAGCAATTGAAAGCGAAACTGGCGGCCTTCGAAGGCCAGCCGGTCGTGCAGCATTGATCCACTCAGGAGAGCTCAACCGATGACCGCAATCGAACCCCGCCCGCCGCTGCCGCCGTTCTCGCTGGAGGACGCGACGAAGAAAGTTCGCCTGGCCGAAGACGCCTGGAATTCGAAGGATCCGGTGCGCGTATCGCTGGCCTATACGCCGGACAGCCGCTGGCGCAATCGCAACGAATTTCTGGTCGGCCGCGGGCAGATCGTCGAGTTCCTGGAACGCAAATGGGTGAAGGAACAGGACTATCGGCTGATCAAGGAACTCTGGGCGTTCGGCGATAACCGCATCGCCGTGCGCTTCGCTTACGAATGGCATGACCACGTCGGCCATTGGCATCGCAGCTACGGCAACGAGAATTGGCAGTTCGATGCCAATGGTCTGATGGCGCTGCGCCACGCCAGCATCAACGATCTGGAGATCGCCGACGCTGATCGCCTGTTCCGTTGGCCATCCGGCCGACGGCCGGACGATCACCCGTCCCTCAGCGACCTCGGGCTTTAACCGGGTTCGAGCCGCAGCACGCGGCCTTTCGGCGTGTCCGTGGTGACGTAGATATAGCCGTCCGGCCCCTGGCGGACGCTGCGGATGCGCTCGTTCACTTCGGTGAGCAGCTTGTGCTCGGCCTTGACCGTGGTGCCGTCGAGCTCGATGCGGTTCAGGTAGGCGAACTTCATCGAGCCGACGAACAGGTTGCCGCGCCAGGCCGAGAACTTGTCGCCGGTGTAGAAGGCCATGCCGCTCGGTGCGATCGACGGCTTCCAGTACAGCAGCGGCTGCTCCATGCCTTCCTTCGTGGTGCCGATGCCGATCGGCTTGCCGTCGTAGTTGATGCCCCAGGTGATCACCGGCCAGCCGTAGTTCTTGCCGGCTTCGTCGAGGTTGATCTCGTCGCCACCCATCGCGCCGTGCTCGTGCGTCCACAGCTTGCCGGTCTGCGGATGGATCGCCGCGCCCTGCATGTTGCGATGGCCGTAGGACCAGATTTCCGGCCGCGCGCCAGCGGTGCGGACGAAGGGGTTGTCAGTCGGAATCGAGCCATCCGGATTGATGCGGACCACCTTGCCGAAGTCGTTATCGAGCGTCTGCGCCATGTCCTTCATCAGGTAGCGATCGCCCTGGGTGATGAACAGCTTGCCGTCCGGCGCGAACGCCAGCCGGGAGCCGAAATGGAGGCCGCCTTCGGATTTCGGCGTCTGCCGGTAGATCACTTCGACCTCGGTCAGCGCATTGCCCACCAGCTTGCCGCGCGCCACCGCCGTGCCGGCAAGACCCGCCGCATCGGCCTCTGCGTAGGACAGATAGACCCGCGCATTGCTGGCGAACTGCGGATCGAGCGCCACGTCCAGCAAACCGCCCTGACGCTGCGCGAACACCGCCGGCACGCCGGTCACCGGCGGGGAAAGCTGACCATCGGCCGTCACGATGCGTAGCCGCCCCGGCCGCTCGGTGACCAGCATCCGGCCATCCGGCAGAAACGCGAGGCTCCACGGGAATTCCAGACCTTCGGCCACCGTCACCAGCTTGTAGTTCGGCTTTTCGGCGGCGGGCTCGGCCTCCTGCTCGGCTGCGAAGACCGCAGAACTCGCGGCGAGACCGAGACTGGCCAGCAAGGGCAGGACAAGACGATTCATCAAAGCATCCTTGTATGTATTGATTCAGCAGCGACCCCGGCTGACGGCGCCACGTTCAAAGTCATCTGCGCAGGGCCAGAGCCAGGACTCCTCTGCTACGCTCTCCTCAGACGCCGTTTCGCGTCGCGCACCCTGCCCTTCTGCATGAAATTCTGTTCCGACTGCGGCCATGCCGTGGACCAGCTGATTCCGCCTGGCGACCATCTGCCGCGCGCCGTCTGCCCGGCTTGCGGCACGGTGCACTACCGCAATCCCAAGGTCGTCTCCGGCTGCGTGCCGATCTGGGAAGGCAAGGTGCTGATGTGCCGCCGCAACATCGAACCACGTCTGGGCCTGTGGACGTTCCCGGCCGGCTTCCTGGAAATGGACGAAACCTCGGCCCAGGGCGCAGCGCGCGAAACACTCGAAGAATCACAGGCCGAGGTCGACATCACCGGCCTGCTCGCGGTCATCAACGTGCCGTACGTGTCGCAGATCTACATGATCTATCACGGCACCATGCGCTCGCCGCATCACGGCGTGACGCCGGAAAGCTCGGAAACGCGCCTGATGAGCGAGGAAGAAATTCCCTGGGACGACATCGCCTTCCCGACCATCTGGCACGGCCTGAAGTTCTTCTTCGAGAACCGCACCAAGGGCGTGCAGGACATCCACACGCTGGATCTGATGACGCGCTACGGGCGGCGGCCGGAAGTCACTACCGGCTCGAAGGACTAGCTGACCACCGGTCAGCGGGCGTTCATGCGGGAAAGCTAGAGTAACTCTGGTCGCAGCGGCCAAGACATTTCAACAAGCATTATTCGCCGCAGCGCTCACGTTTTATCGCCCTCAGGAGAAGAGACCATGAACCATAAATCGATCGCCACGATGCTCGCTGCTGCCGCGTTTGCGCTGACCACCATTCACGTCAGTGCTGACGAAACGCCGGCCGAGAAGGCTTCCGAGCGTCAGGAGAAACGCCAGGACAACCGCGCTGACCGTCAGGAAAAGCGTCAGGACAACCGCGAAGACCGCACCAAGGATCGTCAGGAAAACCGTGCCGAGCGCACCGACAAGCGCCAGGAAAATCGTGGCGACCGTCAGGAAAATCGCCAGGACAACCGTGAAGATCGGCAGGAAAACCGCCAGCAACGTCGCGAAGAGCGCAAGAACTAAGCGCGACCGAGCTGCGAAAGGAGACCGCCTCGGCGGTCTCTTTTTTTGTCCGCGATCAAGCGCCGTGCTTGAACACCGCCAGGCCGATACCGGCGGCGATGAACAAGGCGCCGAACACCCGATTGGTCCAGCGCGCGGCCACCGGGTTCTGCAGGAAGCGCAGCGCCTGCAGGCCCAGCGCGGTGTAGCCACACATGCAGCAGACGTCGGTGAAAAACAGCGTGCACCAGACGATCACGAACTGGATCAGCTGCGGTGACGCCGGATCGATGAACTGCGGCAGCACCGAGGCCGTGAACAGGATGCCTTTCGGATTCGTCGAATTGACGATCAGGCCGCGCAGGAACAGGGCGCGTGGCGTATCGGAACGCACCGCCAGCGGCACGTCCGCCGTGGACAACTTGAGCGGCGCGCTCACCGAACGCCACTGCTTGATGCCCAGATAAACCAGATAACCCGCGCCGAACCACTTGATCGCATTGAACGCGATCGGCGAAGCGGCCAGCACCGCACCGAGGCCAACGCCGACCACGATCAGGGTCACCGTCGCCCCCGCCTGCAGCCCCGCGATGTTCCACAGTGCAGCGCGGAAACCGTGGTTGAGCCCGGCGGTGACGCAGGACAGCACACCCGGCCCGGGTGACAGGCAGATCAGCCAGGCAGCAACGAAGAAGGCCAGCCAGGTATCGAGGATCATGAGTGTCTGGAGCGCGGAACGGCGTCATTGTCGCCTGCAGGAAATGCGCCGGGAGCACTTGCCTGCAACGGCCACGCCCCGAAGCTATCCTTGCCCGGCTTTTCCGCCCATCGAGCCCTCATGCAACTGCACAACACGCTGTCCGGCCGCAAGGAAGATTTCGCGCCGCTGAATCCCGAGCGGGTGACGATGTACGTCTGCGGGCCCACGGTGTATTCGTTCGCCCACATCGGCAACGCCCGTCCGGCGGTGGTTTTCGACGTGCTGGCGCGAGTGCTGCGCCGCCGCTATCCGCGCGTGGACTACACCCGCAACATCACCGATATCGACGACAAGATCAACACGGCTGCAGCGAAGGAAGGCGTGGCGATCAAGGTCATCACCGAGCGCTACACCGACATCTACCACGAGGATCTCGACGCGCTCGGCGTGGCCCGGCCGACCTACGAACCGAAGGTCACCGAACACCTCGCGCACATCATCTCGATGGTCGAGCGCCTGATCGCCGTTGGTGCGGCCTACGCCGCCGAAGGCCATGTGCTGTTCAACGTCACCAGCTACGCCGGCTACGGCGAACTGTCGAAGCGCGACCGCCGCGAGATGATCGCCGGGGCGCGCGTGGAAGTGGCGCCGTACAAGAAGGACCCGGGTGATTTCGTGTTGTGGAAACCGTCGACACCCGATCAGCCAGGTTGGGAATCGCCCTGGGGCCGCGGCCGTCCGGGCTGGCATATCGAATGCTCGGCGATGGCCGAAGCGCTGCTCGGCGACACCATCGACATCCACGGCGGCGGCCACGATCTGGTCTTCCCGCATCACGAGAACGAGCGCGCCCAGAGCACCGCCGCGCACGACGGCAAGACCTTCGCGCGCTACTGGCTGCACAACGGTTTCCTGACCATGGACAGCGAGAAGATGTCCAAGTCGGTCGGCAACGTGTTGCTGATTCGCGAGATCCTCAAGGCTGCGCCGGGCGAGGCCGTGCGCCTCGCGCTGCTGACCGGCCACTACCGCCAGCCGCTGGACTGGAACGACGAAGCGCTTGCCGATGCCCGCCGCAAGCTCGATCGCCTGTATGGCGCCCTGCGCGATGCCGGCGATGTCGCAGCCTCCGATGCCAAGGCGCCGGATGCGTTCATCGCAGCGCTGGAAGACGACATCAACACGCCGGCGGCCTTGGCCGAACTGTTCGAGCTGGCGCGTGCGCTGAACAAGGCCAGCGATGCTGCCGAGAAAGCCGCGCTGGTCGCCCAGATCAAGGACGCCGGCGCACTGCTCGGCTTGCTGCAACAGAACCCGGGCGAATGGTTCAGCCAGTCCTCCGGCACGGCATCGGAAGGCCCGAGCGAAGCAGAAATCGAAGCCGCGCTCGCCGCCCGCATCGCCGCGAAAACCGCCAAGGACTACAAGGAAGCTGACCGCATCCGCGACGATCTGAAAGCGCGTGGCGTGCTGGTGGAAGACTCGAAAGACGGCCAGCGCTGGCGCCGGCTGTAAGGACCTGAAGCCCGAGGAAGCGACGATGAACGCACCCGATCGCAAGCTGATGCTCTGGGAGCTGCGCGTGGTTCCGGAGCTGGTCGGCAGTTTCCTGCCCCGCCCGTTCGCCGCCGAGCTGCCGCGCGGCCATGGCCAACCGGTGATGGTGCTGCCGGGTTTCGCCGCCGATGACCTGGCCGTTTCGCTGCTGACCCGGCGCCTGAAAACGCTCGGCTATCACGCGATCAGCTGGGGGCTGGGCCGCAACACCGGCAACCTGAAACGGCTGCAGCCGCTGCTGGTCGAGCGCCTGCAGCGCTTCGCCGACAGCCGTGGCGCCAAGGTGAAGCTGGTCGGCTGGAGCCTGGGCGGCGCAATGGCGCGCGAACTTGCCCGCGAATATCCGCAGTGGGTCGATCAAGTCGTGACGCTCGGCTCGCCGGTGATCGGCGGCGCCAAGTTCACTGCGGTGGGCCGCAGCTACCAGAAAAAGGGGCTGGATCTCGATCGCATGGCGCTGGCCGCCGATGCCCGCGAAACGGCGAAAGCGATCTCCGTGCCGGTCACCGCGCTGTACGACCGCCACGACGGCATCGTCAATTGGGGCGCCTGCATCGATCGCCACAACCGCCACGTCAAGCACATCGAAGTGCAGTGCTCGCACCTCGGCATGGTTGTCGATCGCAAGGTATTCGGGCTGATCGCCAACGCGCTCGCCAAGCCCTGAAACGCCGGCCGTGAAACTCAACACCGATTACACGCAACGGGTCGTCATCGACACCACGGCGATGGAATGGACGCCGTCGCCGTTGGCCGGCGTGGATCGCAAGCCTCTGGATCGCGATGGCTTTGAGGTGGCGCGGGCGACCAGCCTGGTCCGCTATGCGCCGGGCTCCCGCTTCGCCGCGCACACGCATGGCGGCGGCGAGGAGTTCTACGTGCTCGAAGGCGTGTTCGAAGATGAGCACGCCGCGTATCCGGCCGGCACCTATGTGCGCAATCCGGTCGGCTCCCGGCATGTGCCGCGCTCGACGGCCGGCTGCACGATCCTGGTCAAGCTCTGGCAGTTCGAGGATGGTGACAGCGTGCAATTCGCGATCGATACGAGCAAGGCCGAATGGCAGCCGGGCCGCGTGCCCTGCCAGCAGGAAATCCTGCTTCATCAATTCGGCAACGAGGTGGTCAAGCTGATCGACTTCGCGCCCGGCTGCGCCTCGCTGTTCCACGCCCATGGCGGCGGCGAGGAAGTGCTGGTGCTGCAGGGCACGCTCAGCGATGAGTTCGGCGACTACCCGGCCGGCACCTGGTATCGCGTGCCGCCCGGCTCCTCGCATACGCCGTTCTCGCGTGACGGCTGCCGGATCTGGTTCAAGTCGGGGCACCTGCCGCCGCGGACGAAGCTGCCTCAATAGTGATAGCGCAGCTGCGCGATCAGCACCGCGTCATCAACCAGCTTGTAGACGATCCGGTGTTCGGCAGTGATCCGTCGCGACCACCAGCCTTTCAATGCGTGCTTCAGCGGTTCTGGCTTGCCGATGCCGCTGTGCGGGTTGCGCAGGATGTCTTTCAACAGCTGATGGATGCGCTCGGTGATCTTCGGGTCGGTCGCCTGCCAGTGCAGGTAGTCCTCCCAGGCGCGGGGGGCAAACGTCAGGTTCACGCGCCCAGATCAATATCGGCGTTGACGCCTTGTCCACGCTCCAGCGCTTCAATCGACTCCAGCAGGCGCCGTGCATTCGCCGGGCTCTGCAGCAGGTAGGCGGTTTCCTCCAGCGCCGAATAATCCTCGAGCGACAGCATCACCACCGCCTGGTCGCGGTTGCGGGTGATGATCACAGGCGCATGGCTTTCGCAGACCCGATCCATGGTCGCGGCCAGATTTTCGCGAGCGGCGGTGTAGCTGATGGCGTTCCTAACGTACAGATTGCTGTACAGACACTCTCGACGTCAAGCGCCAAGCTCAAACCCCCAGCCGCTCGGCGATCAGTTCGATCCAATGCTACACTGGCCGCTTCGCACCGCCCGCCAGATGCGTCAGGCAACCGATGTTCGCCGTCGCGATGCGGCTTGGGCCACCGGCTTCGAGCGCAGCCAGCTTGTTGGCCTTCAGCGTTGCCGACCGCGCCGGCTGCAGGATCGAATAGGTACC
>NZ_JAHFRY010000028.1 GCF_023266035.1 Nevskia sp. | reverse complement strand
TGTACTTCAACTCGACCATCTGAGTGCGGCCGTCCTTGTACCTACGGAAGCTCCGAGCCTTCATGCCCAAGCGTTTGTCGCGATAGCTTGCCAGCGCCTCGGTATCGAGGGAGATAAGCGGATGACTTCCAAGGTGCGGCGCAATGACATTGGCCTTGGAAATATCGGGCGCCTGGCTCCGCTTTGTTGGAAGGACCTCATCAATGAATCGCTGCATCGCGTCACCAAGGGTCATTCGTTCGGCAACTGTGGTGCTCTTGAAAGCACCCATTTCCAGCTCGGCCTCAACCAGCTTGATCCAACGCTGAGCCATGGCCTCCCGCTTGAATGTCTTGATCTGCTTCCGATACCCCCTCTTGGTCACATAAGCGTCGTATCGGAGCTGCTTTTGTCCTTTAGAATCAACCCACTCACGCTTGACAATGGATGCCATGGAAATGCTCCTTTGGTTGGTGCAGATAGGCTGCAGATCAACCTGCGTTTCCTCAACTAAATTGCACTATGTTCAACAAGTTAGAGCAATTCGCGGCGATATTTTGTAATCGAGCGGTCGCGAGTTCGAATCCCGCCGCCGGCACCAATTCAACAGATCCCCGCGTCCTGAAGCTGATCCCGAGCCTGGCAATCGCCGGCGTCAGCGTTCCTTGAGGGCATCCAGAAAAGCCTGCAGCGAAGGACCCGGCGTCGCCGTCCGCAAGCGCACCTGATACAGCGGCCGCCGGATGCGCAAAGCCTTGACCGGCACCACGACCAGACGCCCGGCGTCCAGCTCGGTCTGGATCGACAGTGCCGACAGGAACGCCAGGCCGGCGCCGGCAGCCACCGTCTGCTTGATCGCTTCGGTGCTGGCCAGGGTCATCGCCGGGCGAATGCGGATCTTGCGATTGGCGAGCGCGATTTCGGTCACCTCGCGAGTGCCAGAGCCGATCTCGTGCATCAGCATCGGAAAGCTTTCGAGATCGCCGACCGAGAGCGGCGCCTGCAGCACCGCGGCATGCGCCGGATGGGCGATCAGCACCAGTTCGTCCTGGGCGAAGATCGCGTAATCGAGCTGCGCATCGTTGACCACGCCTTCGGTAAAGCCAAGGTCGATTTCGCCGCCGACCAGACGCCGTTCGATGGTGTTGGTGTTGTCCACCTGCAACTCCAGCTCGACACCCGGATGCTGCCGACGGAACGCGGCCAGCCGCTCGGGCAGCAGGTAGCTGCCGATGGTGCGGCTGGCACCGATGATGATCCGGCCGCGAACCAGCTGGCGCAGATCGACCAGCGCCCGCTCTGCCTCCGCTTCGATCGCGAACAAGCGGTTGGCGTAGCCGAGCAGCAGGCGCCCCGGTTCGGTCAGCCGCACGCCGCGCGGCAGGCGATCGAACAGCTTCAGACCCAGCGCCTGCTCGAAGTCGGCCAACTGCTTGGAGACCGCCGACTGGCTGATGTGCAGCTGTTCGGCACCCCGGCTGATGCTGTCGGCCACGGCCACAGCCTGAAAGATCGACAGGTGATTCAGATTCATGCGGCTCCCCGAGCGCGGCCCGGCTGACATGAACGATAGAGATCGATCACATGCGTATTTTCCATTATCTATATGCGGCCGTCATCCCTACACTCGCCGTTCCCCATCCCTCAGTGATCCGAGCATGACCGAGCAGAAAGCAACCAACGTGACCTGGCATGAAGGCGAAGTGACGCGTGCCGAACGCGGCCAGCTGCTCGGCCAGAAGGGCGCCACGATCTGGTTCACCGGCCTGTCCGGCTCGGGCAAGAGCACGATCGCCGTCGCGCTCGAGAAGGTGCTGCACGAGCGCGGTCATCTGGCCTATCGCCTGGATGGCGACAACATCCGCCTCGGCATCAACAAGAACCTCGGCTTCACTGCCGAAGACCGCGCCGAGAACATCCGCCGCATCGGCGAGATCGCCAAGCTGTACGTCGATACCGGCGTGATCGTGCTGTCGAGCTTCGTCTCGCCGTACTGCGCCGATCGCGACGTGGTGCGTGCGCTACACGCCGAGGCCGGCATGGACTTCATCGAGGTCTATGTCGAAGTGCCTCTCGAAGAAGCCGAGAAGCGCGATCCCAAGGGCCTGTACAAGAAGGCCCGCGCCGGCCTGATCAAGAACTTCACCGGCATCAGCGATCCCTACGAAGCGCCGGTAGTCCCCGAGCTGCTGCTGCACACCGCCGAAATGAGTCTGCAGCAGGAAGTCGAGGCCGTCCTCGCCCTGCTCGCTGCGCGCGGCATCATCAAAGCCTGAACGTCCCTATTCCAACGAGTTGAACGCCATGATCAAGCCGCACGGTTCCACCGAACTGAATCCGCTGTACGTCGCTGACGATGCCAAGCGCGCCGCGCTCGCCAAGGAAGCCGAAACCCTGCCCTCGCTGCTGCTGAACTCGGCCGCTGCCGCCAATGCGGTGATGATGGGCGCCGGTTACTTCAACCCGCTGAGCGGCTATATGAACCTGGCCGACAGCCTGAGCGTCGCCAAGGACATGAAGACCACCGCCGGCTTGTTCTGGCCGGTACCGATCGTCAACCTGACCAGCGACACCTCGATCGTGGCCGGCAGCCGCATCGCCCTGCGCGATCCGAACGTCGACGGCCATCCGGTGCTGGCAGTGATGGACGTCGCCGCCGTCGAAACGGTCAGCAGCGAGCAGATCGCGCTGATGGCGGAAAAGATCTTCGGCACGCTCGATCCCAAGCATCCGGGCGTCGGCACCTTCACG
Source organism: Nevskia sp. (assembly GCF_023266035.1). Classification (GTDB taxonomy): domain Bacteria; phylum Pseudomonadota; class Gammaproteobacteria; order Nevskiales; family Nevskiaceae; genus Nevskia. The sequence goes on along the minus strand of NZ_JAHFRY010000028.1, from coordinate 34,602 downwards.
GCGCTGGGCAACACCCTGCTGTCCGGCAACATCCAGGTGCTGAACTACAGCTACTTCCCGGCCGAGTTCCCGGACACCTTCCGCACCGCTGTCGAGATCCGCGCCGAGATCACCAAGCGTGGCTGGAAGAAGGTCGTCGCCTTCCAGACCCGCAACCCGATGCACCGCGCGCACGAAGAGCTGTGCCGCATGGCCAAGGAGCGCCTGAACGCCGACGGCATCGTCATCCACATGCTGCTCGGCAAGCTGAAGGCCGGCGACATTCCGGCTGACGTCCGTGACGCCGCGATCCGCAAGATGGTCGAGCTGTACTTCGAGCCGAACACCGTGATGGTCTGCGGCTACGGTTTCGACATGCTCTACGCCGGCCCGCGCGAAGCGGTGCTGCACGCGATCTTCCGCCAGAACATGGGCACCAACTACCTGATCGTCGGCCGCGACCACGCTGGCGTCGGCAGCTATTACGGCCCGTTCGATGCGCAGACGATCTTCGAAAGCGTGCCCAAGGGCGCGCTGGAAATCGAGATCTTCGGCGCCGACAACACCGCCTGGAGCAAGAAGCTCAACCAGGTGGTGATGATGCGCGAAGCGCCGGAGCACACACCGGACGACTTCATCAACCTGTCCGGCACCAAGGTCCGCGAAATGCTCGGCAAGGGCATTGCGCCGCCGCCGGAGTTCTCGCGTCCGGAAGTGGCGAAGATCCTGTCCGACTACTACCAGGACCTCGATCGGGCTGCGGCCAAGGGCTGAACCCGAACAGCCGGAGGGCGATCACACGCCCTCCGGCGCCATGATTGGCAGCGAACTGCCGCCGCCAATCGGCGCGCGACACCCTTTGCTGCCGCGGCGTTGATAATCGAGCCTGGTTTTCCAACCAGCGCGCCCGATGTCCGCCAGCGAACTGCAACCCCAACTCGTCGAATGGCTGGAGATGCTCGGCAAACCCTTGCTGCGCGCCGGGCTGTTCATGTTCGATCAGCAGTCGCCGCTGTATCTGCCGTATCTGCTCACCAGCTTGGTGTTCGGCTGGCTCGGCTGGCGCTACTTCGAGCGCGCCGCACCCGGCGCGATCCAGGAATTCTTAGCCAAGCACTTCAGCCGTGCACAGTGGTGGCATGACTCGGCCCGCGCCGATTACCGCTACTACTTCGTCAATGCCGTGGTGTTCACGGTACTGATCGGGCCATTGCTGCTGTCGGCCGCCTGGTGTGCGGACCGCGCCCGCGATCTGGTCCAGCTCGGTCTCGGCACCGGCCCGGCCTGGACTTCGGGTCTCGGCTCGCGCATCGCCTACACGGTGCTGTTCTTCATCGCCTACGACCTCGGCCGCTGGATCGCCCACAGCCTGCTGCACGAATCGAAGCTGCTCTGGGAATTCCACAAGGTGCATCACTCTGCCGAAGTGCTGACGCCGGTAACGGCCTTCCGCGTCCATCCGGTCGATCTCCTGGTGACCTTGTCGGTGCCGGCGCTGACCACGGCACCGGTCACCGGCCTGTTCCTGTATCTGTTTTCCGACGCGGTGACCGCGTTCAGCTTCCTGGGTCTCAATTTCGTCATCGGCCTGTCCGGCCTGATCGCCAACCTCAAGCACTGGCAGGTCTGGTTCCGCTACGGGCCGCTCGACGGCTGGTGGATCAGCCCGGCGCATCACCAGATTCACCACTCGGCCGACCCGCGCCACTGGGGCAAGAACCGCGGCTTCGAACTCGGCTGCTGGGATCGCTGGTACGGCTCGCTGCATATCCCGACCAAGCACAACGAAGTGACGGCGATGGGCTTTGGCGATGGCAGCGAACCGCAATGGCATTCGGTGCGGCAGATGATGTTCCAGCCTTTCGTTGCCGCCTGGAAGCTGCTCAGCAGGCCGGCCCGCGCCGCAACGGCTGCACTGCTGGTGACCAGCCTGTTGATGCTGGCGGTACCGCGAGCAACTGCGGCCGAGCCTGCCGGCGTGCGCATCGAGGACATGACCTGGCCGGAGCTGGCCGCAAGAATCAAGGCCGGCGCGACGACGGTGCTGCTACCGATCGGCGGCATCGAGCAGAACGGCCCGGCGATGGCCTTCGCCAAGCACAACCGCATCGTCGTCGCGGCGGCCGATGCGATCGCCATCGAAGCCGGCAATACCCTGGTCGCGCCACTGGTGCCGTTCTCGCCCGCCGGCGGCTTTGCGCCGCGCAGCGCGCACATGCAGTGGCCGGGGACGATCAGCCTGCGCGAGTCGACCCTGAACGCGGTGCTTGAAGATGAGGTGAGCAGCCTCGCCGTCGCCGGCTTCACCCGCATCGCGCTGCTCGGCGATCACGGCGGCAGCAAGCCGGTGCAGGACGCGCTGGTCAAGCGACTGAACGCCACGCTCGCTTCGCGCGGCGTGCAGTTGATCAGCCTGAACCGCTACTACGAACCTGCGTCCCTCGCCGACCGCCTCAAGGCACTCGGTGCCGATCCTGCCGATGCCGGCGATCACGCCGGGCTGGTCGATACCTCGGAGCTGCTGTCGGTGGCACCGGGCCTGATCCGAACCAACCTGCTGTCGCCTGAAAGCTGGGCGCCATACCAGACCGCGCCGGGGCCGGGCTCGTCCGGCCGACCGGACAAGGCGAGCGCGGAACTGGGACGCGGTCTGCTCAAACAGCGTATCGACGCGGCCGTGCTGCAACTTCAAACGGCGAAGTAACGCTACAGCAGCATCGACGCCAGCGGCAGCGTGATCAGCGACAGCACCGTGCCGATGCCGATCACCAGATTCGCCAGGCTCGGATTGAGCTTGTACTGCTCGGCAAGGATGCCGGCGGTGACCATCGGCGGCATCGCGCATTGCAGGATGCCGGCAACCGCAATCGGTCCATTGACGTCGAGGCGCAGCGCCAGGGCCGCGCCCCAGACGAGCAGCGGTGCGAACAGCATTTTCCAGCCGAGGCCGCCGAGCAGGGTCAGGCGGTGCTCGCCGATGCCGCGGAACTTCAGCTGCAGGCCGACCGAGAACAGCGCCAGCGGCGTCAGGGTCTGACCGATGCGGGTCAGCACCGTCTGCAGGATCTCCGGCAGGCCACCGAGCGGCCACAGCACCAGCGCGATCACCAGGGCCAGGAACGGCGTGAAACCGAACACGCGGCGGACGATCTGCGCCGCCGTCGGCTGCGCGCCGGAAAAATAGGCGGCGACGATCACGCCACCGATCGACAGCATCGTGAACGAACCGAACTGGTCGGCGATCACCGCCGCGCCGACCAGTTCCGGCCCGCGCAGCGCCTCGATCATCGCCAGGCCCATGTAGGCCGTGTTGCCGAGGCCGCAGGTCAGGATCATCGCGCCGGTGGTGCCACGGCTCCAGTTGCGACGGCGGCCGGTGACGCTGAACACCGCGATCGCGCCGAAGAACACGAACCAGGGCGCTATCGCCGGGAACAGCAGTTCGCGGCTGAAGTGGAGCTTGGGAATCTCGACCAGGATCAGCGCCGGCAGCGCGACATTGACGATCCAGAAATTCAGCGCCTGAGGTGCGCCCGGCGGCAGGCGCTGATCGCGCGCCATGGCGAGACCGATGCCCAGACACAGGGCCAACAGCAGGATTGCGCTCATTGGAGCGTTTCTAAGTTAATGACGACATAAAATTCCGTCATGCCCGCGCAGGTGGGCATCCAGTTTTCGCCGTAGCGCGCCGCATCAGAACTGGATTCCCGCCTGCGCGGGAATGACGAGTGCTTGTAAGGATTTGAAGAAAAAATGCGCTAACTCGATTTCGACGGGCAGCCGACCAGGTGATCGTCGACCACACCCACTGCCTGCAGATAGGCGTAGATGATCGTCGTGCCGACGAACTTGAAGCCACGCTTGAGCAGCGCCTTGCTGATCGTGTCGCTCAGCTCGGTGCGGGCCGGCACCTGCTTCATGTCGGTCCAGCGATTGACGATGGGCTTGCCACCGACATGCTTCCACAACCAGGCATCGAGGCTGCCATGCTCCTCGCAGAGCTTGAGATAAGCCTGCGCATTGCCGATGGTCGCGTTGATCTTGAGCTTGTTGCGGACGATGCCGGCATCGGCCATCAGGCGCTCGCGATCGGCATCGGTATAGGCAGCGATCTTCTTCGCATCGAAGCCATGGAAAGCGCGGCGATAACTGTCGCGCTTGGCGAGAATCGTCGACCAGCTCAAGCCCGCCTGAGCCCCTTCGAGGATCAGGAACTCGAACAGCACCTTGTCGTCATGAACCGGGCGGCCCCACTCCGTGTCGTGATAGGCGCGCTCGCCCGCCGTCTTCATCGCCCACGCGCAAGGCGTGGGCGGCAACGCTGTGCTCACGCGAATTGCAGCCGTTGACCGAAGGCCTGCGGACGCAGCACACCATCGCGATAAACCAGCTTGCCATTGACCCAGGTCGCGTCGATGCGCGCCTTGAAGCGATGGCCGTCGAACGGCGACCAGCCGCACTTGTAGCGCAGGCTTTCCGGCGTCACGTCGGTGACGCCGTTCGGATCGACGACCACCAGATCGGCGTAACCGCCTTCGCGCAGATAGCCGCGATCGACGACGCCGAAGCGCTCGGCCGGCGTATGGCAGGCGCGCTGGACAACGGTCTCCAGCGGCAGCTCGCCACGCTCGACCAGCTCCATCAGCGCCAGCAGCGAGTGCTGCACCAGCGGCAGGCCGCTCGGCGCCTTGAAGTAGCTGTTGGCCTTCTCGGCAGCGGTGTGCGGCGCATGGTCGGTGGCGATGATGTCGATGACGCCATCGCGCACGGCTGCGATCAGCGCTTCGCGATCGGTCGCCGACTTCACGGCCGGGTTGCACTTCAGCTTCGAGCCCAAGGTCGCATACCAGGACTCGTCGAAATACAGGTGATGGACGCAGGCCTCGACACTGATCCGCTTGGTGCGCGCATCACCCTTGGCAAAGAAATGCAGCTCGCTCGCCGAGGTCATGTGCAGCACGTGCAGGCGGGTACCGTGCTTGTCCGACAGGCCGACGGCCAGCTCGGTGGACTTGTAGCAGGCGGCGGCCGAGCGGATGTAGGGATGCTCGGAGAACGGCACCTCTTCGCCGTACTTCTCGCGCGCCGCGTCCTCGGCGATCTTGATCATCGGCGTGTCTTCGCAATGGGTGACGATCATCACCGGCGCGCGCTGGAAGATCTTGTCGAGCGTGTCCGGGTTGTCGACCAGCATGTTGCCGGTGGATGCCCCCATGAAGATCTTGATCGCGCAGGCCTCACCCTTCTGCAGCGCTTCCAGCTCGCTGAGATTGTCGTTGGTGGTGCCCATGTAGAACGCGTGGTTCGCGAAAGTGCGGCCGGCGGCGATGCGATATTTGTCCGCCAGTGCGGCGCGCGTGATGGTCTGCGGATTGACGTTCGGCATGTCCATGAAACTGGTCACGCCACCGGCAACGGCAGCCGCCGATTCGCTGGCCAGATCGCCCTTCGCGGTCAGACCCGGCTCGCGGAAATGGACCTGATCGTCGATCAGGCCGGGCAGCAGCAGGCGACCCTTGGCATCGAACACTTCGACGCCGGCCGGAGCCGTGATCTTCGGCGCGATCTTTTCGATGCGCTCGCCGCGAATCAGCAGATCCGCCTCGAAACGGCGGCCTTCGTTGATGAGGATGGCGTTGGTGATCAGCATGGCGGTTTGCGGAGGTTCGGACCTGCGCAATTATGCGCCTCAGGCTCGCATCCGCTGCACAGCAGGCCCTGAATCAGCCCAGATCGCCCCAGAGCAGTTGCAGCGCGGCGAGTGCCGCGACGCCCGCCGTCTCGGTCCGTAACACCCGCGGCCCAAGGCCGATGCCGACGCAGCCGGCGCGGCGCGCGGCGGCGATCTCGTTGTCCGACAGCCCGCCTTCCGGGCCGATCAGCAGCGCGATGCTCGCTGCCGCCGGCAAGCTGCGCAGCGACACCGATTCGGTCGGCGCCAGCACCAGGCGCAGCGCCTGATCGCTGCTCGCCAGCCAGGCGTCGAGCCTCTGTACCGGCAACACTTCCGGCAGCCGGGTGCGGCCACTCTGTTCGCAGGCCGATGTCGCGATGCCGCGCCAGTGCTCCAGCTTCTTGTCCCAGCGCTCGGCATCGAGCTTGACCACGCTGCGCTCGGACAGCAGCGGCAGGATGCGGGTGACGCCCAGCTCGACTGCCTTCTGCACCGTGTAGTCCATGCGCTCGCCTTTCGACACGCACTGGGCCAGCGTGATGTCGAGCCGCGATTCGCGATCGACCGGATCGAAGCGGTCGACGCTGACCGAGACATCGCGCCGGCCGGTCGCCGTGATCGTCGCCGCGTATTCGCCGCCGTCGCCGTTGAACAGGGTCAGCGGCTCGCCGACCTTCATGCGCAGCACCTGGGCGACGTGGCGCGCTGCGTCATCGGGCAGTTCGAGGCTGGCGCCGACGGTCAGCGGCACGGCGATGTGGATACGGGTCATGGCGTCGCGGACGTGTCAGTTACTTCGGGGCCAGATACTTCAGGGTCTGGAACTTCAAGTGTGGCGGCTCGTTGTGCCGGCTCACCATCGGCCAGCTTTTTCGCCGCGGCGTAGAAGCGTGACCAGTCGCCGCCGGCTTCGTCGAACAGCTTCGCGAAGCCCGGCAGCCACTGATGGTAGAGCCCGAACGGCAGCAGCTTGGCGTTGTTCAATTCCTCGGCCATCCAGCCGTCGTAACCGGCGTAGCCCTGCCAGGCGCCATCGCGTAGCTGGCGGTAATCGGCCCGCAAACGTTCGAACTCGGCCTGCTTCGCGCTGCGCATCTCGGCCTCGGCGATGCCGCTCGCGTAAAGCTTCTGCAGGCGCTCGCGAGTGGCGAGGATCAGGGCCGCGAACTGATCAGCCCGTTCGCTGCGAATACTGCTTTCAGCCGCTTGATGACGCGCCGCGCGCCACTGACGCAGCCCCTGCTGCTCGACGAAGCTGGCGAAGGATTCGTTGAAGCGGGTATCACCCTGCAGATACAGCTGCTGATGCGCCAGCTCGTGAAAGACGGTGCCGGCGAGTTCGTCATCGTCCCAGCGCAGCATGGTATTGAGCACTGGATCGTCGAACCAGCCGAGCGTCGAGTACGCCGGCACCTGGCCGATGTAGACCTCGTTGCCCTGCGCCTTCAGCCGCTCGGCTTCGGCTTTGAGACGAACCTCGTCGTAATAGCCGCGATAGGCGACGCAGCCGGCGATCGGGAAGCAGTGCTCGACGGCATCCAGCGAAAATTCAAGCGTCGCGAACAGGTTCTGCAGCACCCAGGGACGGCCGAGATCGGCGTAGCTCGTATAGCTGCCATTGCGTGGCAGCCCGAGCGTGTCGGAGGCAAATGCGCGTGCTTCCAGCGCCAGCTTGAGCTTGGCCTTGAGCTTGTCGTCGGTCGCCGGATCGGCGATCAATTTGGCGATCGGCTGCCGGCTGCGCAGCAGCTCGAACTGGCCTTTGGCCATGTGCGCGTAGTAGTCCAGGGTCGAGCAGCCGGACAGCAGCACGCTGGCGATCAGCAGCAGGCACTGCCTCATGTGCGAGCCAGCTCGAAATACGAGCCTTCGATCAGCTCGGCGCGCGACACGCCCAGCGCCGCCAGCGTTGTATCGACGAACGCCCGCTCGGCTTCCGGATCGCCGTCGTCAGGCACCACGGCTTCGATCTCGCCAAAAAAACCGAGGCCGTCGACTTCGTCGAGATGCAGCCGCACGTTGCGGCACAGCAGCAAGGTCCGCCGCTTGGCGACGGTGGCCAGCACCCCGAGCGTGCCGGCGAGCAGGCTGCGCATCGCTTCCGGATCGGGCACCGGCACCATCTGGTACTCGCTGAGCTGCAGGCCCTCGCGCTCGACCCGGCCGTAGCCGATCAGGTAGGCGTGTCGTGCACCATCCCGCGCTTCCTCGCGCAGCTTGAGCTTGCCGCTGGCGACGACGAAAAAGGTATCGCGCTGCTTGAGCACAGCTTCCGGCTGGTAGCCAATCGCGATGGCAGCTGCTTGTGCCGCGGCGTGGTCCGGCAGCCGGAATTTCGCTTCGAGATTGAACATGCGGGCTTCGGTTTTCAGGCGGCGATCACCGTCACCGGCACGCCATTGAGGGCAGCGTTGCCGCTGACCGCATCGAGCCGCAGCTCATCGGTCAGATCGTTCGGGCTGACGCCGGCATGGGCTTCGGCAATGCCGATGCGCGTGCCGCTGCGATCGTGGCCCCAGCCATGCGGCAGGCTGACCACGCCCGGCAGCATCGTGTCGCTGGCTTCGACGATGACATCGACGGCACCGACTCTCGACGCCACGCGCACCATCGCGCCATCGGCAAGGCCATGGGCGGCGAGATCGTCCGGGTGCATCAGCAGGTGATTGCGCACCGGCCCTTTCACCAGCCGCTGCGAGTTGTGCATCCACGAGTTGTTGCTGCGCACATGGCGACGGCCGATCAGCGATAGCGCGGCACCAGGCTTGTCATCGTCCAGCTCGGAGGCGAACACCGCGAGTGCGGCAATCATCTCCGGCGGCGCGCAGAGGATGAACTTGCCGGGGTTGGCCAGCCGCTCCGGCAGACAGGGTTCCAGAGCGCCGAGATCGACGCCATGCGGCGCCGCTTTCAATGCCGCCAGCGACAGGTTCAGCGGATGCTTCTTCATGCCGCCGTAGGGGCCGATGCGCAGCCCCATGTCGATGACCTGATCGGGCCGCGGATGCGGCGCGCGCTTGGCTCCCAACCGCTTGGCGATGCGATCGCCGAGCGCTTCGAAGATCTCCCAGTCGTGCCGCGCATCGGCCGGTCGCTCGAACAGCGCTTCGCTGTAGCGCGCGGTATTGCGCACGGCGAAGCTGTGGAAGATCAGGTCGTAGTGGTCGTGCTCCAGGGTGCAGGTGGGCGGCAGGATCACGTCGGCGTGGCGCGTGGTTTCGTTCAGATAGAAATCGACGGCGACCATGAACGCCAGCGAGTCCAGCGCGCGATCGAGCTGGGTGCCGTTCGGCGTCGACAGCACCGGGTTGCCGGCGACCGTGATCAGCGCGCGGACTTGTCCCTCGCCAGGGGTCAGCACTTCTTCGGCAAGTGCTGCAACCGGCAACTCGCCGCCGAACTCCGGCAGGCCCCGCACGCGGCTTTTCCAGCGACCGAAGCTGCCGGGCCGCGAGGTCGGGTTGTCGACCAGATCGACCGCCGGGCGCGTGAACATCGCCCCGCCCTCGCGGTCGAGATTGCCGGTAACGATGTTCAGCAACTGGATCAGCCACTGGCACAGGGTCCCGTGCTGCTGCGTCGATACGCCCATGCGGCCATAGGCGGCGGCACGCGGCGCGGCGGCGAACTCGCGGGCGATGCGCTGGATGGTCTCGACCTTGATGCCGCAATGGGCGGCGAGCTTGTCGAGATCGAGCGCGCCGATATCGGCCAGCGCCACTTCCAGCCCATCCTCCATCGCCGCCAGCTTGCCCGGATGGCCAAGGTTGTCGTTGTCGATGACTTTCAGCAGGCCGGCGAGGAATGCGGCGTCGGTGCCGGGGCGAATGAACAGATGCTCGTCGGCAACCTCCGCGGTTTCCGAGCGGCGCGGATCGAGCACCACCATGCGGCCGCCGCGCGCCTGCAGTGCTTTCAGGCGTTTCGGGAACGCCGGCACCGTCATCAGGCTGCCATTGGAGGCCATCGGATTGGCGCCGAGCACCAGCAGATAATCCGTGCGATCGATATCGGCGATCGGCACCAGCAGCTGGTGGCCATACATCCAGTAGGCAAGCAGCTGATGCGGCAACTGGTCGACTGAAGTCGCCGAAAAGCGGTTCTTGGTCTTGATCGTGCCGAGGAAGCGCGGGCCGTGAGTCAGGCCGCCGTAGTTGTGCACGGTCGGGTTGCCGAGATAGTTGGCGACGGCATCGCCACCGTGCTGTTCGACGATGCTGCACAGGCGGTCCGCCACCAGATCGAAGGCGTCATCCCAGGCCATTTCCTGCCAGCCGGATTCGGTACGGCGAAGTGGTTTTCGCAGACGATCACCGTCCTCGTACAAGTCTTTCAGCGCCACCGCTTTCGGGCAGATGTGGCCCAGCGACAAGGGGTCAGCATCGTCCGGGCGGATCGACAGGATCTCGCCACCGGCGACGCGGATTTCCAGGCCGCAGATCGCTTCGCAGAGATTGCAGGCGCGGTGATGGACGCGAACATCTTTGTTGCTGGCAGTGGCAGAGTCGGCTGGCATCGTGGCTGTGCTCATGGCGTTTGGCTGCGGCTAACTTAGCGCAATCCGCTCGATATACTTCGGCCCCGATTGCTACTACCGAATCCCGATGTCGTTCAAGGCCCTGACGCTCGATCTCGACGACACGCTGTGGCCGATCGCGCCGACCATCCAGGCCGCCGAAGCGGCCGCCAATGCCTGGTTCGCCGCGCACGCGCCGGTGGTGCTGGCAGCCTGGAACGAGGGCGGCCGGCTGCTGTTGCGCAACCGTGTGGTCACCGCGTTTCCCGATCGGCGCCATGACCTCGGCTTCCTGCGTCGCGAGATGTTCCGGCAGATGCTCGCCGACTGCGGCCTCGATGACCGCCGCGCTGTCGAGGTTTACGAGGTGTACATCGCCGAGCGGCAGCGGGTGACCTTGTATCCGGGTGCGCTCGCTGCGCTGGAAAGACTCGCCGAGCGCTATCCGCTGGCCGCCGTTTCCAACGGCAATGCCGATCTGGCGCGGATCGGTCTGGATCAGCATTTCCGTTTCTCGCTATCGGCCAGCGAACACGGCGCCGCGAAGCCGGACCCGGGCATCTTCCTCGCGGCCTGCACTCGGCTTGGTTTTGACGCCGGCCAGGTGCTGCACGTCGGCGACGATCCACAGACCGATGTGCTCGGTGCCCGCCGAGCCGGGCTGCGTGCCGCCTGGATCAATGGCGACGGCTTGCCTTGGGCGCACGAGGAGCACGCGCCCGAAATCGAAGCGGAATCATTTGCCGAACTGGTCGAGCGCCTGTTGCAGCGCTAAGCCCTCAGGCAGCCGGCTTGGCCTTCTGCTTGTCGAGCCAAACTTCCAGACCCTGGGTGTTCAGCTCGATGTCGAAAGCCAGCCATTCGCGAGCCACGTCGTCGGTCACCGGCGAGGCATTCGCCGCCAGTTCTTCGAGCGAATAGAGCATCAGCGCTTCGTAGATTCGGGCATGACGGTCCGGCACTTCGGCGAGATGCAGAGCGATGCTCTGGTACATCGCGATGCCACCGCCGAGATCCGCCGCCAGTTGCGCGACGTTGTCGACGCGGCCGTAGTGCGTCAGGAACATGAACGCCGGATCGGCCGCGAGATAGCGGCTGATGGTCTTCAGCCAGGCCTCCGGCTCGAATTGCACCGGCGTCGTCGTCGGCATCAGGAAAGGGCCGTTCGGGCCGTCGAACAAGCGGTACGACAGGCCGAAGGTATCGCCGGTGAACCAGCCGCGGCTTTGGGCATCCCAGATCGAGAAATGGTGGCGGGCATGACCAGGCGAATCGATGAAGCTGAGCTTGCGACCGTTGAAATCGAGCACGTAATTGTCATCGGCAACGATCACGCGCTCCTCGGCCACCGGCAGGATTTCGCCATACATCGTCGCCATGTTCTCGGGGCCGTAGACCGCCGTCGCACCGGCGATCAGCGCCGAAGGATCGATCAGATGCCGGGCACCGCGCGGATGCACCACCAGCTTCGCGTTCGGGCAGTCCTTCATCAACAGGCCGACGCCACCGGCGTGATCGAGATGCACATGCGTCGGGATCACATAGGCGATCTGATCGAGCCCGATGCCGCGCTCTGCAAGCACCGCCTTCAGGCCGGGCACCGACAGCGAAGTGCCGCATTCGATGAACGCGTACTGGTTGCCGCTACGCAACAGATAACAGCAAGCGAGACCGGTGCGCTGCTGCTCGGTGTCGATGCAGCTGATGGCGTCGGGGTAGTCGATGACAGCCGGAAGCTTGGCGGGGAACATGGCGATCCGGAGAGTGGGACGAATACTGGAATTATAGGGATGCCACCCGAGCAGCAGTGCGATATTGAGAGATTTGGGGACGACCGCGGCGACGGAGTCGAAGGCAGAGCGAAAAGCCGGGGCTGCTTGAGCCGGCGGAGACGGTGACCGGATTCACACTGAGTTTCGATTTAGACCATCTTTTGCTTTTTGGTGCCTATAAGATCGGCCGATCCTCCTTCATGAAGCTCGCAATCTCCATGCGCCACAAAACAGCGGCGACGGCCGCAACGCTGCTCCTGCTCACTGGCTGCGGCGGTGGCGGCAGCGCTGGCAGTGGCGACGATGGCGGTGGTCTTGGCCCGGACGCCTCACTGTGGGAGCAGCGCACCGCTGCCTCTGACCGCCAAGCGGCGTTCTGCGCGACACCGCGCAGTGGCAACGATCCCTACAACGACAATCAACCCTATCCCGATCGCCAAGGCTCGATCGACGACGAAAAGCTCTGGCTCAAGACCTACATGCACGAGGTCTACCTTTGGAACGACGAGATCCCGGACGCCACGGCCTCGCGTTACACGGCCGCAGCCTACGGCAGCGTGCCGGACGCGCTCGATGCCTACCTAGATGCCCTGAAGACTCCCAAGGTCACGGCCTCCGGCAAGCGCAAGGACGACTTCAGCTTCACTTACCCCACCGACCTTTGGAACGCGTCGTCGATGTTGGGTATAGAAACTAGCTACGGCATGCAAGTGACGCTGCTGGCGAGCGCCCCGCCCCGCAAGGCCATCGTGGTCTATACCGACGCCGACACGCCGGCCGCCTACCAAGGCATCGGCCGCGGTACCGAAGTGCTGGCGATCGACGGCGTCGACATGATCAACGACGGCACTCGGGCCGGTGTCGACACGCTCAATGCCGGCCTATTTCCAGCCACGGTGGGCGAAAGCCACCGCTTTACCTTCCGCGACCGCAGCGGCGTGACCCGCAATGCCACCCTAGTGTCTGCGTCGCTGAACAGCGTTCCGGTGGAGCGGGTGCAGACCTTCGAAACGCCGGCCGGACGTGTTGGCTATCTGGTTTTCAAGGAGCACATCGCCACCGCCGAGGGCGAACTGATAGCTGCGCTCACGCAGCTGCGCGACGCCGGCATCACCGACCTGGTGCTGGACATGCGCTACAACGGCGGCGGCTACCTCGACATCGCCAGCGAGCTCGCCTTCATGATCGCCGGCCAGACGCGCAGCAGTGGCCGCGTCTTCAAGCAGCTGCGCTTCAACGCCACCAATCCGCTGACGCGATCACCCGATTCCACCGTGGGTTTTCATGTCACTTCACAGGGCTTCGACCCGAGCCTGGATTCGGGCAAGGCCCTGCCGGAACTGAGCCTGTCACGCGTCTTCGTACTCGCGGGGCCTGGCACCTGCTCGGCCAGCGAATCGCTGGTCAACGGCCTACGCGGCATCGGCGTGCAGGCTTTGCTGATCGGCGGCACCACCTGCGGCAAACCCTACGGCTTCTATGCCCAGGACAATTGCGGACTGTCGTACTTCGCCATCGAGTACTCCGGCGACAACGACCAAGGCTTCGGCGATTACGCCGACGGCTTCGCGCCGGACTGCAGGGTGAGTGACGACTACGCGCACGAACTCGGCGATCCCAACGAGGCCCTGCTTGCCACCGCACTGACCTGGCAGCAGACCGGCACCTGCGGGACGAGCAGCGCGACGAGGGCTGCGGCAGCACAGCGCCAGGCATCCGAAACACCGCAGCTGCTCCGCGGTCCGCTGCACGAAAATGCCTGGAGACGCCCGCCGCATTGAGGGCGGTGCGCCTGGAGCCCGAAACTTACCCGGGGCCAGATTGAATACCTACTTCGGCCGTCCACGGCCGGGCATTGACGTCCAGCGGCAAGGCTCGCTGGACGTCAATCCTGCCGCCACTTGAACAGCACGGCGCCCAAGCCGAGAAACACCGCACTCATCAGCGCCATCATCCCGAGCGGATAACCGAGCTGCGCCAGCCCGGTGCCATCGAGCATGATTGCCCGCGCGGCGTTGAGCAGATGAGTCAGCGGGAAGAAATCGGCGGCGATCTGCAGGGCGCGCGGGGCGCCGTCCATCGAGAAGAACACGCCGCAGACGACCATCATCGGCGTCGAGATCACGTTGAGGATGCCGCCGGCCAGTTCTTCGCTGGCCAGCCGGGCCGAGACCACCAGGCCCATCGCGATCATCGAGAAGGCGCCGAGGGTGACGACCACCAGCAGGTCCAGATACGAGCCTTCCATGCGCAGGCCGAGCAGCAGTCGGCAGGCACCGAAGACCAGCACGTTGACCACCAGGATCAGCGCCAGGCGCGACAGCAGCTGCGCCAGCAGGAACTCGAAGGCGCGCAGCGGCGTGGCGTTGAGCCGCTTCAGATAACCGTTCTTGCGATAACGGACGATCACATAGCCGATGCCGAACAGGCAGGCGAACATCATGTTCATGCCGAGCACGCCGGGCGCCACCCAATCGACATAGCGAATCGACTTGCCGGTGGTCACTTCGCGGTGCAGCGCCGCGCCGCCGCTGCCGGCGATCAGGCGTTCCAGCAGCGCGCCTTTCGGTGACTGCTCGTTGACCCAGTAAGCCGGTGGAGCGGCAGTGAAATCGATCAGCAGATCGATGCGATGGCGCTGCACTTTCGGCAGCGCGGCGTCACGGCTGTCCTCGCGATAAAACTGCACCTGCGGTGTGTCGAGGAAAGGATGCAGGCTGGCGTCGAGCTTGGCTTCCGCAGGGGCGATCACCGCAACCTTGAACAGTGGCTGGCCGGGCCCGGAGAACACAAAGGCCAGGCCGATCACCATCAGGATCGGGAACACCAGGTTCCAGCCGAGCGAGGAACGGTCGCGGACAAATTCGAGGCTGCGCGCCCAGGCGGCGGCAGCGATACGGCGCAGTGAAGCCTTCATTCCCGCAGCCCCCGGCCGGTGAGTTCGATGAACAGGTCTTCCAGGGTTCGCGGCCGGATACGCAACTGTGCCAGCGACACGCCGGCGGCGAGGAGTGCGGCGACGGCAGCATTGACGTCCGGCGTCTGGATTTCCAGCGTGTCGCCTTTTGGCGTGCCGACCAGCGTGCTGCCGGCCAGTTTCGGCGCTTCGGCGGCCGGCACTTCGAGCACCGAATCGTTGAAGTGTTCGGCGAGCAGCTGGCTCGGCACGCCGCGGGCGATGATCTGGCCGGCGTCGACGATGACGATCTCGTCGCAGAGCAGATAGGCCTCTTCCATGTAGTGCGTGGTCAGCACGATGGTGCGGCCGGCGGCCTTGATGTCGCGGACCAGATCCCAGAAATTGCGCCGCGCCTGCGGATCGAGGCCGGTGGTCGGTTCGTCGAGGAACAGCAGCTCCGGATCGTTGACCAGGGCGATTGCCAGTAACAATCGTTGCCGCTGGCCGCCGCTGAGCTTCCTGCTGTCGCGATCAAGAAAATCTTCGAGCCGGCACAGCGCGATCAGCTCATCGAGCGAGCGGCGCACCGGGTACAGCGCGCTGAAGAAGCGCAGGTTCTCGATCACCGTCAGATGATCCTGCAGCGCGGTCGACTGGAACTGGATGCCGACCCGCTCGCGATAGCGCGGCCCGAGCGGCTCGCCGCGATAGCGGATGCTGCCGGAAGTCGGCGTCAGCAGGCCTTCGCACATCTCGATGGTCGTGCTCTTGCCGGCGCCGTTCGGGCCGAACAGGCCGAAGCAGGTGCCGGTCTTGACGTCGAAGCTCAGGCCGTTGACCGCCTTCACCTGTTTGAAGTGCTTGACCAGTTCGCGCACTTCGAGCGCTGTTTCGGAGTTCATGGAGAAAGCAGTGACTAGTGATTAGTGGCTGGTGGTCAGTGTGCCGAAAACGGCAGACATCTGATCGGTGCCGACGCAGCTACACCGGCAACTGACCACCAGCCACTAGCTACTGACCACTGCGTTTCAAGGCTTGCTCGCCTTCAGCCGGATCAGATCGATCAGATCCTCGCGGCGATAAATCGCCAGCTTCCGGTAAATGCGGGTCGTGTGATTGGCAACCGTCGACACGGCGATGCCGTACTGGCGGGCGATCGATTTCAAGGTCTTGCCGTTGCCGAGCGCGCGGGCGATTTCCTGCTCGCGCGGTGACAGCATGTCCAGCGGCAGCGGCTTGCGGGCATAGATCAGGTACAGCTGGCCGGAGCGGCGCACGCGGATGTGCAGCGGCGCGTGGATGAAATCGCCCCCTTCGTCGCCGAGTGTCGATTCCGGCAGCTCGAACGGCAGCTTCAGGATCGGCGCCGCCTGGTCTTCGCCGAGCATTTCGCGGAAGCGCTCGCTGGCCGCGAAGACGCTGCCTTCGGCATCGACCATCGCCGCCGAGCCGCGATTGGCGCGGCCCATCGCCTGCAGCCAATCGTCGCGGCGAATGAACTGGCGCAGCGCCAGCGCGCCCGCTTCGACCATATGCGCGAGCACCCGACGGAACGTTTCGGACGCCGGCAGCTTGCGATCCGCCGCGAACTGCATCAGCACGGTGCTGATCACGCCGGATTCACGATGCCGGTACTGCACGGCCAGGCCGATCTGGCCGCGCATCGGCACTTCGATCGAAGCCTCGCTCTGGGAACTGGTGAACGGCAGCGTCGCCATCAGCTGCGGCGTGAACTGGGTCTGGCTCTGGCCGGGTGGATGCTGGGTCAGCTCGCCGCCGCCGGTACCGACACCGCGTGACCACCAGGCGGCGCGGCTGGCACCCAGGCGTTCACAAAGCCTGGCCAGCGCCTTGGCGCGGTAGTCCTGACATTCTTCCTCGATGGCCGAGCGGTACAGCGTGTTGATCAGTTCGTCAGTCGGTTCCATCGTCGCTGTCATCTCCTGGGCCGCAGCAATAGTCTGATTGCACATGCTTCTTTCCCGAAGCATCGGCGGTAATGGGGCCCTCGCGCAACTCTTGAGTGGGACCCTCTAATCAGCGAATGCTACCGGCCGTCGGAATCAGCGCTGCGGCCCTACAATTCGCAGCCTTTCGGCTTCCCGATTCTGCGCTCCGGCCCGCTTGCAGGCCGCATTTCCCTCCGGCTTCGATGACTCTGCTTTGTGACGCACTGCTCGCTGCACTCGACCAACTTCCGGCAATGGCAGGCACCCACCATCCCTGGGCGGCAGCCAACGCCGACGATTCCGCCGACAACGGCCCGGCCCGGCGTATTGCCCATCTCCGCGCCCATGCGGCCAGACCGGACCTGCGGCTGGTGCTGATCGGCGAAGCGGCGGGCTATCAGGGCTGCCGGATTTCGGGCATTCCGTTCACCTCGGAAGCGCTGCTGATCGATGGCAGCATTCCCGGCATCGCGCCCTGTCCGCGCCTGTCGACCCGACCGAAGCCCTGGAGCGAACCCTCGGCCCGCGTGGTCTGGCGCACGCTGTACGAGCAGCAACTGGCGGACAGCACCTTCCTGTGGAATGCCTTCCCGCTGCACCCGCATGCGCCGGGCGTTCCTCACTCGAACCGTACGCCGACACGCGCCGAACTGAGTGCCGGCGAAGGCGTGCTGCGCGCACTGCGCCAGGCCTTGCCGAATGCCGTGCTGGCGGCGGTCGGCAACAAATCATCAGAAGCGCTGACCCGCCTCGGCTATGCGCATGAAGCGCTGCGCCATCCGGCCTATGGTGGCGTGCCGGAGTTCGTTGCCGGCGTCGCACAGCTGGCCAGGAAACTGCGCTAGGGCTTGAGCCCCGGCGCAGGTGACTCAGGCATTTTTTTTCAGGCCGCGCGAGATCGCCAGATTCAGGATCTGCTTGACCAGGAACGCCGAGCCCGGCAGCGCGCCGTTGAACTCGATATGCCACGTCACCTGCGAACGGCCACCGGTCAAGGGCTTGAACACCAGCCGGCCGTGATGGTTCTTCAGCGGCCAGCCGCCGCGAGTGATCTTGTAGTCGATCGACTTGCCGGCCACGGCGCCAACCACGGTTTCCTCGATGGCCAGCGGTGCCACGCCGATCCGGCGCACCGAACCGACGCCGTTGACCGAACTGTTGCCATCACGCACCCGCACCACCGGCACGCCGAACACCTTGCCGAGGCGGTTGTTATCGGCCAGTTCCTCATAAACCTCGGCGACGGGGCGGGAGAATTCCTGAACGATATCGATGGTCTGCATGGTGGGTCTCGGGGTGGATAAGGCTTGCGAACAATAACTTGCGGCAGCGCAACAATGCCGATTTCCGGGATCGGCAGACGCTGAGAGCGGATCTGAGGGGTCCTATGGGCAGTCTTGACTGGAGGTTGGTGCACAACCGTTCAGCTAAGGTTTGACCACCGTTGATCCGTCAATAATTCTTCCGCCAGAAAAACGACATGCGCAAACTCTATTCAGGTTTCTCCACCCGCGACGCCAGCGTGCAGGTGCAGGTCTGGCTGGAACCGGAAGCGGAAGACCGGGGCAACGGCCGTGTGATCAGCCTGGCGGCGTTCCGCGCCGAAGCCGAGATCGCCAGCCAGCGCCACGTGCTGCCGCGCAGCGAAACCCGCGGTCTGTCGGAACTGGTGCCGTCGCTGCTCGCTCAGCTGGACAGCCATCTCGTCGAGCGCCTCGGCATCGGCCAGCGCGTTCACTGACGTCCACCGCTGCAACGGGTCGGCTGGCGCAAGGCCGCCGATCCTGATCGCAAGCCTGCTTCGCCTATCATCCGCGCGCCGCTAAAGGCCGCCGTACGGTTTTTCCCATGCAACTCGCCCTCGCGCCGATGGAAGGGCTCGTCGACGACGGGCTGCGCGCGCTGCTGACCGGCATCGGCGGCATCGACTGGTGCGTGTCGGAATTCATCCGCATCAATGACTGCCTGCTGCCGGCATCGAGCTTCCTGAGGCTGGCGCCGGAACTGGCGCAGGGCGCGATGACGCCCAGCGGTACGCCGATGCGCGTGCAGCTGCTCGGCTCCGATCCGCATTGCGTGGCCGACAACGCCGCCTTCGCGGCAACGCTCGGTGCGCCGGTGATCGATCTGAATTTCGGCTGCCCGGCGAAGACCGTCAACAAGTCGAAAGGCGGCGCCGTGCTGCTCAAGCAGCCGGAGCTGCTGCACGCCATCGTCAGCGCCGTACGGCGTGCGCTGCCGGCGCAGATCCCGGTCACCGCCAAGATGCGCCTGGGCTTCGATCACGCCGACGACGCCGAAACCTGCGCCCAGGCGCTCGCCGACGGCGGCGCGGCGTCGATCGTCGTCCACGCCCGCACCAAGGCCGATGGCTACAAGCCGCCGGCCTACTGGGAGCGGATCGGCAGCATCCGCGATGCGGTCAAGGTGCCGGTCTACGCCAACGGCGAAATCTGGACCGTCGACGACTGGCGCCGCTGCCGCTCCCTGAGTGGCGTCGACGACGTGATGCTCGGCCGTGGCCTGATCGCCCGGCCCGATCTGGCCCGGCAGATCGCCGCCGTGCGCGATGGCCGCGTCATCGAGCCGATGCGCTGGCTCGAACTGCTGCCGCTGGTCGAAGGCTACTGGCATCGCGTACGGGCCAAGGTGTCGCATCCGAAGTACGCGCCGGGCGTGCTCAAGCAATGGCTGGTCTGGCTGGCCCGCAGCTATCCCGAAGCCGAGCGCCTGTTCCTCGACATCCGCAGCCTCAGCGATGCCGATGAGGTCGAGCGGCGGCTTGCCGCTTCGGCAGGCGTTCTGTGAAAAGCCCTTGAATCAGGGGCTTTCAGCGGCTCGGAAACCTCCGAGAACCGCCAAGTTGCAGCGATTCAACGAACTGCAACATTTCGTCAATATTCTGTTGCCCGGGCTGAACAAAACACCGGAATGAAAGCCTCGGGGCAGTCCGAGCGCCTTTCGCGTCAGATCGGTCAACAGGGCTGCGTGGCACGCCTGCTGGCACCGGGACACCAAACAACATCTGGGCATTTTCGGGCGTTTTCAGGGGCGGGGTGCGCGGTGCCTGACGGGATGATCCGTGCGGCGCCGGGTGCCGCTTCGCATCGCTGCAGTGCCGAAGCGGGAATCTATCAAGAGCGTTCAACATGCGAAGCGTCAGGTTTTCGGGGCTCATCTTCATCGTCGGCGGAACCTTGCTCGGCGGCTGCACGCAACTGGTTCCAGGCTTGAACGTCCGCAAGGTCGAAGTCGGCGAGCACGCGTTGAGCGCTCCAGTCACGGTCAAGAGCGATCCGGAGCAGAAATCCGAATGGCCGCCGTACGGCCCGACTCGCGTTCCGCCGCTGCCAGGCGCCGTGGTCACCAAGCCGGACCCGAATGCGGGTGCCGATACCGAAGTGCTGCAGAAGTACCGCGTGGTCAAGGTCACGCCGGACGTGGTCTCGAAGCTGCTCGACGACAGCGGTGATGTCGACGCTGCCGAAACCGCGCAGCTGCCGACGGTGACGCCGTCCGACGTGCCGCCGGAATACATGATCGGCGCTGGCGACGTGCTGTTCATGACCATCTGGGAGCATCGCGAGCTGACTGATTCGGTCGCCGGCGTTTCCCGTGATCCGACCGATGAAGGCCGCATCGTCGCCGCCGACGGCACCACCTATTTCCCGTACATCGGCAGCTTCAAGGTTGCCGGCATGACCGTCGCCGAAGTGCGCACGTACATGGCCGGCAAGCTCGGCAGCCTGATCGTCAACCCGAAGATCGACGTTCGCGTCATCGGCTACCGCGCCCACCGCATCCAGGTCACCGGCGAGATCAAGAAGCCGGGCACCTTGACCCTCGACGACACGCCGAAGGGTGTGCTGCAGGCGCTCGATGCCAGCGGTGGTCTCACCGAGCTGGCCAGCAGCCGCCGCGCCGTGCTGGTGCGCAACGGCACGCCGTATCGCATCGACCTCGCAGCACTCTTGTCCGGCGAAGGCCCGGCGCGCAATCCGCGCCTGGAAGCCGGCGACGAACTGCACTTCCCGAACCGCGATGCCGACCGCGTCTACGTGCTCGGCGAAGTCGCCCGCCAGCGGCCGATCGAAATCAATCGCGACCGTCTGCCGCTGATCGCAGCACTCACCGAAGCAGGCGGTCTCGACAAGCTCAGCGCCGACGATTCCGGCGTGCTGGTGTTCCGTCTCAACGAACCGGGTGCGGCCATCGCGGCGTCGATCTACGTGCTCGACATGTCGTCGCCGGAAGGTCTGCTGATGGCCAGCCAGTTCCCGCTGCGCGTGCGTGACGTGGTCTACGTCCAGGCCACCGGACTGTCGCAATACAACAACGTGGTGCAGCAGATCCTGCCGACGGTGCAGACGCTGTTCAACGCTGCGCGCATTGGCGAAATCGCCTCCGGCCGCCGCGTCATCCGCGAACGCTGACCAGCTCCGCATCCCGCTTCGAATCCCGTTCTTTTCGTGACGCCGCTTCCGGCGTGACGCACACCCAGGCAGCTCCAGTGACCCACGATAACGCCAGCCCCCTCCATCAGCCGCGTCGACCGCTGCCGGGCGATGAAGACATTCGTCCTCGCGACATCTACGAACTGCTGATCGCCGGCCGCTGGACCCTGCTCGGCGTCACCGCCACGGTGTTCCTGCTGGCGCTCGCCTACTGCCTGCTGGTACCGCCGACCTATCGGGCCAGCGCGCTGATCCAGGTCGTCGAGCCGACCAAGTCCGGCGGCCCGGTCGACAACCGCTTCGGCCGCCTCGGCGCGCTGCTCAGCGGCACGCCATCGCAGGCTTCCGCCGAAATCAGCCTGATGCAGAGCCGCCGGGTGATCGATCCGGTGATCGCCCAGCTGCATCTGGACATCGCCACCGGCCCGCGTCATTTCCCGATCGTCGGCAGCGGCATCGCCCGCAACATCAACGGCAACGGCGAAGCGGCCAAGCCGGTCGAAGCCTGGTTCGGCTTCCGCCGCTGGGCCTGGGGCGGCGATCGCATCAGCGTCGAAAAGCTCGAAGTGCCGGCCGAGGACAACGACAGCACGCTGATCCTGGTCGCGCTCGAAGGCGGTGCCTATCGCTTGCAGAGCTTCTGGTTCGGCCGCGAACTGCTCACCGGCAAGGTCGGCAGCGAAGCCGCCAGCCGCGATGGCCGCTACAAGATGCTGGTCAAGTCGCTGCAGGCGCTGCCGGGCACCGAGTTCTCGGTGACCAAGCTGACGCCGGACGTCGCCGTCGCCAATCTGATCGAAGGCCTGACGGTGGAAGAGACCGCGGTGTCGTCCGGCGTCATCGAAGTGGCCTACAAGGGCAGCGGCCGAGCCATGGTCGCGCGCATCGTCGATGCGCTGGTCGAATCGCATCACGCCGAACACAGCGCCGCGCTGCGCGAAGACAGCGAGCGCTCGCTGGAATTTCTCAACAAGCAGCTGCCGACCATTGCCGCGCAGTTGCAGGAAGCGCAGGCCGCACTGTCCAAGTACCAGCAGATCAACGGCGGCCTGTCGGTGGATTTCGACGGCCAGTTGCTGCTGCGCAACGGCGTCGATCTCGAATCGAAGCGGCTGGAACTGCTGACCCAGATCGACAAGGAAAAGACCCGCTACACCGCCGAGCATCCGGTGATCCAGGCACTGGCCGCGCAGCTGGCGACCATCGAGCGCGAGCAGCGCAGCTTGAAGGGCCGCGTCGACCTGCTGCCGCAGACCAAGCAGGACGTGCTGACCCTGACCCGTGATGTCGAAGCGCGCGAGAACCTCTACAAGTCGATGGTCTCGTCGATCCAGAGCTACGAGCTGGCCAAGGTCGGCTCGGTGGGCAATGTCCGCACCATCGACAGCGCCAGCCTGCCGTACGTGCCGGCAGCACCGAAAACCTTGCTGATCCTGGTCATTTCGCTGGCGCTGGGCCTGCTGTTCGGTGTCGTCGCGGTGTTCCTGCGCCGCTCGCTGACCCGCGGCCTCGAAAGCCCGGCAGAACTGGCGACCGTCGGTCTGACGACGCTGGCGCTGGTGCCGCTATCGAAAGCCCAGCGGCGGCCGTCGACGGGTCTGCTGGCGCGGCTCAAGAAAGCCAAGCCGGCTTCGAAGCGCGCCGAGCCGGGCACCGGCCTGCTCGCCGATCGCCTGCCGGAAGACGCTGCCGTTGAAGCGCTGCGCGCGCTGCGCACTTCGCTGCTCAATCGCGCTGCCGGCAAGAGCGGCGTCGTGGTGCTGGTCAGCGGCCCGGTCGCCGGCAGCGGTGCCAGCTTCGTCGCCGCCAATCTGGCGCTGCTGCTGAGCCAGGCGGGGCGCAAGGTAGTCGCGGTCGATGCCGACCTGCGCAGCCAGAGCTTAAGCCGCAGCTTCGGTGGCGAAACCTCCGGCAGCCTCGCCGGCGCCGGCATCGTCGAATACGTGCAGAGCGCGATGGCGCCGGAAGCGCTGCTGCGCAGCCGTCCGGCGCTGGCCGGCACCGTCGGCAGCCTGGACTGGATCTCCGGCGGCGGCCCGTCACGCGTGCCGGCGGACACCTTGCTGCAACCGCGCTTCACCGATCTGATCCGCCTGCTCGCCGGCAACTATGACTTCGTCGTGCTCGATGCTGCGCCGGTGCTGACTGCGGCCGATGCCGCGATCCTCGGCCGCCTCGCGGCGATGACCCTGCTGGTTCTGAAATCCGGCGAACACCGGGCCGATGAACTGGAAGCGGCGCTCGCCCGCTTCGCCGATGCCGGCGTCACCGTGCAGGGTGCGGTGCTCAATCAGGTCGGCGTGCGTGCCGGCGCCTACGGCCAGGCCCTGAAAGCCGCTTACGCCTGAACCGCGTAGCCGGCTCCAGCTCCCATGCGCACGCTGCCCAACTTTCTCTACATCGGCACCGGCCGGGCCGGCTCGACCTGGCTGTTCGAAGCGCTGCGCCAGCATCCGGAGGTGTTCGTCACCCCGGTCAAGGAAACCAGTTACTTCGATCTCAACCAGACACGCGGGCTCGACTGGTACGGCGATTTCTTCGCCGATGCCAATGGCCATCGCGCGATCGGCGAGATCGCCCATCGCTACTGGCGGCGGCCGGAACTGGCGGCGCAGATTCGCACCGCACTCGGGCCGGTGAAACTGCTGGTCTGCTTTCGCCGGCCGGAAGATTTCGTGCTCTCGGCCTATCTGTTCGCACGGCGCAATGGCCGCTTCGACGGCTCGGCGGCGGACTGGATGAGCAGCCGCTTCGAGCCGCAGTCGCTGGCCTATCACAGGCTGCTCAAGCCCTGGGTCGATGCCTTCGGCCGCGAGGCGATCTTCATCGGCTGCTTCGACGATCTGAAGGCGGATCCTGCAGCCTTCTTCGCCAGCGTCTGCCGTTTTCTCGGCGTTGCCGAACAACCGCTGCCGGTG
The DNA here is from genome assembly GCF_023266035.1 of Nevskia sp. GTDB lineage: Bacteria > Pseudomonadota > Gammaproteobacteria > Nevskiales > Nevskiaceae > Nevskia. The sequence goes on along the minus strand of NZ_JAHFRY010000028.1, from coordinate 10,441 downwards.
CTGCTGCAGGACAAGATCAATGCCGCCGCAAGGCCGCGTTCGGCGGGGCTGGCGCTGACCGTCAACAAGCTCTCGAAGCGGTTCAAACGCCATGGCGGCCAGCGGCTGATCGCCTGGGTCAAGCGTCAATCGCTGGTGCAGCGTCTGCTCTACAGCCCGCTCGATGCCGGCGCGCGGCCGGTGCTGTCGATTGCTGCGCGGAACACCATTCGCGCAATTGCCGAAACCGAATTGCAGCGGCTCGACGCCGAGTTCGGCACCCGCTTCCGGCAGCGCTGGTACGGCGCTGACCACAGCTTTCCGACTGCGGTGGCGGCATGAGCCGGCTGTCCCCACTACCAACAAATACCTTCCTGATCGGCGCGCCGAAGAGCGGTACCACGGCGTTGGCCAGTTGGCTGGCGGCGCATCCGCAGGTCTGCTTCAGCAGCCGCAAGGAGCCCGGTTACTTCGCGCGGGATTTTCCGCCGCATGCCGACATCCAGGCGCATTTCGATCCCGAGCGCTATCGGGCGCTGTTCGCGCCTGAGCCGCAGCACCGGGTGATCGCCGAAGGCTCGACCAACTATCTGCTGTCCGCCGACGCGGTGCCGGCGATTCTTGCTCTCAACCCGAACGCGCGCTTCATCGTCAGCCTGCGCAATCCGCTGGAACTGGCACCGGCGCTGCACATGCAGCAGCGCTACATGCTCAACGAGGATCAGGCCGATTTCGCCGATGCCTGGCGGCTGCAGCCGCAGCGCGCACGCGGCACATCGATACCGGCCGACTGCCGGCAGCCGCGCTTCCTGCAGTACGCCGCGTTCGCGCGCACCGGCGAGCAGATCGAACGATTGCTGACGCGGGTGCCGCGTGCCTCGGTGCACATCATTCGCTTCGATGCGCTGCGGGCCGATCCCGGCGCGGTGTATCGCCAGACCCTGAGCTTCCTCGGTCTGGACGACGACGGCCGCAGCGAATTCCCGGTGGTCAACGGCGCCCATCGCCGTCGCTATCCGGCGCTGGCGCGGCTGCTGCTGAACCCGCCGGCAGCGCTGCGCGAGCCGCTGTGGCGGCTGCGCAAGACCTTGCGCAGTGCGCGCCTGCCACTGGTGGAAGCGCTGCGCGAACGGCAGCGCCAGGACATGGTTCGCGAACCGCTGTCGCCGGTGCTGCGCGCCGAACTGGCCCGCCATTTTGCCGACGACATCCGCTTGCTGGAACGCCTGCTTGGCTGGGATCTGAGCGATTGGCGGCAAGCCGAACCGACTCGCCCATTGGCAGCGCCGCGACTCATCGACCAGAGGATCGGCGCATGAGCCGGCATCCCAATACCTTCATCCTCGGCGCGCCGAAAAGCGGCACCACGGCAATGGCCCAGTACCTGCGCGATCGTGCCGACGTGTTCTTCTGCGATCCGAAAGAACCGGCCTACTTCGCCAGCGATTACCCGGTGCTGGCGCGCCACCATTCGCTGCACACGCTGGACGATTACCTGGCGCTGTTCGCCGGTGCCGACGAGCGTCACGCGATCGTCGCCGAAGGTTCGACCACCTACCTGCACTCGCGGCGCGCGGTCGCCAACATCATCGCGTTCAATCCGCAGGCGCGCTTCATCGTGATGCTGCGCAACCCGGTGGAGTTCGCGCAGGCCTATCACATGGAACAGTCCTACGTGATGAACGAGGACGAGCCGGACTTCGCGACCGCCTGGCGCGCGCAGACCGCACGCGCTCGTGGCGAACAGCTGCCGCGCCGCTGCCGCGATCCGAACAAGCTGCAGTACGGAATGATCGGCCGCTACGGCGAGCAGGTGCGCCGGCTGCTGGCGACGGTGCCGCGCGACGCGGTGCTGTTCATCCGCTACGAAGACTTCCGCGCCGACGCCGGTGCCTGCTATCGGCGGCTGCTCGCCTTTCTCGATCTGCCGGACGATGGCCGCAGCGAATTCCCGGTGGTCAACAGCTCGCATCGCCAGCGCTCGCGGATGGTCGCCAAGCTGGTGCTGACGCCGCCGAAAGCGATCGAGCCGATCGTGCTCAAGCTGCGCGCCTTCCTGCGCCGCAATCGCTTTCCGATGATCGAAGCGCTGAAGGCGCAATTCCGCACCGGGCATCGCCGCCAGACGCTGCCCCCCGCGTTGCGTCAGGAAATGGCTGCCTACTTTGCGGACGACATCCGGCTGCTGGAATCGCTGCTCGGCTGGGACTTGAGCGACTGGCTCGATGAGGCTCGGATTGACCACAAGCAGGCAGTCGCAGCATGAGCGCGACCGGCTTGGACATCGCCCTGCCCCGCCACGCGCGTACCTTGCCGCGCTTCGACGCTTTGTCGGCTACCAGCATCGTCTGCTTCTGCCTGGCGCTGATTCCGGTCATCGCCATTCCGGTGCCCGGCAGTTCCTCGGCGTTCGCGGCCGGTGCCGATCACATCAGCTTCGTCGATCTGTTCGGCCTGCCGTTGCTGTTGCTGCTGCTCTACCGCGCGCGGCTGCCGGACTCGATGACCTTGTTGTTCGTGGCCAGCTTCCTCGGTTGCGCATGGATCTCGATGGTCAATGTCGGCGACCTCGGCCGTGAAACCCTGCGCGTGCTACGCCTGTGCTTCATCTACGCGCCGTTCCTGCTGGCGCTGAGCCTGCACTGGACGATCGAGAGCGCCGAGCGCGCATTGCGGGTGTTCTGGTGGGGCGGCCTGTTCGGTATCGTCCTCAGCTTCTTCATCTACTGGTTCGTCGGCGCCGTGCGCGAACAGCAGCAGGCGCTGTTTCTGAAGAACGGCCTCGGCTACGTGTTCCGCGCCGGCGGCCAGCTCGGCAACTCCGGCGGCTTTTCGCACCTGATCACTTCCTGGGCGATGACCGCGCTGGCGCTGTACTGGATCGCCCTGCGCCGCTTGAGCGCGGTACAGATCGCGGTGACGCTGGCCGTGCTGGTCTACGGCATCGTCATCACCGCTTCGCGCAACTCGCTGCTGCAGGTCGGCCTGGTGCTGATGTTCACCACGCTGTTCGTGGCCCGCAGCCATCAGCGCAGCGCCGGCCGGGTGATGGTGACCCTGGGTCTGGTCGTCGCGGTGGTGGTGGCTCTGCTGCCGTTGATTGCCCTGATCACCGATTCCGCCGTGCTGAGCGCCACGATGTCGCGCTTCGGCCTTGGCGAAGACGATCGCTCGATCGCCCATTCGATCCGCTACCAGAACTGGGCCGGGCTGCTCGATCAGCTGGGCTGGAACGTGCTCGGCATCGGCTACAAGCAGACCATGGAGCTGACCGGCCTGCCGGTCGACAACTCCTACCTGCGCATCTTCCTGGAGCTGGGCGTTGCCGGCATCGCCTTCTTCCTGCTGTTCTGGGCCTCGATCCAGCTGCGCCTGCTCGGCAGCCGCTCGCCGGATGTCATGGTCCGCCGCTACAAGGCCGCCGCTGCCGGCCTGGTGATGGGTGAACTGGGCCGCATGTGTTTCTCCGACACCTTCACGATGTACCTGAGCACGCCGAGCGTGATGGTGATCCTGGCGATCGCACTGCGCCTGCGCTCCAGCGACCCCAGCACGTGAGCGCTGAAGCACAGCCGCGCGTGCTGCTGATCACCGGACGCGCCGACATCGGCGGCGGCCCCGAACATGTGCTGCAACTGGTCGATGGTCTCGCCGGGCGTTGTCAGCTGTTCGTCGCCTGTCCGCAGGAAGCGCCGTACTGGGATCGCTATACGGCCCGGGTCGGCAGCGAGCGGATGCTGGCGATTCCGCGGCGACGCCTGAGCCTGAGCGCGCTGTGGGCGCTGCGGCGCTTCGTAGCCACACAGCGCATCGAGCTGATCCATTCGCACGGCAGCGCCGCCAGCGCCTACTCGCGGCCAGTCGGCACGCTGAGCGCTATGCCGGTCGTCCATACCCATCACGGCCTGTTCTTCGTATCCCGGCCCGGCGGCCTGAAGCGGCGCCTGCGGCTGCTGATCGAACGGCTGCTGGAACGCTTCACGCGCTTGAGCATCTTCGTTTCCGACGGCGATCAGACCCTGGCCCGCAGCGCCGGTTTCGGTTTCGGCGCCAGCCGGATGATCCGCAACGGCGTTGCCGTGCCGGCCGAAATCGTCAGGGCGAATCGCGCCGATGCGCCGCTCAAGATCATCACCGTCAACAACTACAGCGAAGCCAAGAACCCGGACCTTCTGTTCGAGATCATCGCCAAACTGGCGGCGCGTGCCGAAGCAGCCGTCGAAGTTCATGTCTATGGCGAAGGCGAAGGCCGTGCAGGGTTCGCGAACCGGCTGCGCGCCGCGGGTCACGATCGTTTCGTCCGCGTGCACGGCGCCGTGCCGGGCCTGCGTGAGCAGCTGCCGACGCACGACATCTTTCTGTCCTGCTCGCGCTGGGAAGGGCTGCCGTACGCGGTGCTCGAAGCGATGGCCGCTGGCCTGCCGACGGTGCTGAGCCGGGTGCCTGGCCACGACGAAATCCTGGCTCACGGTCTGGACGACTGTGGCTATGCACTCGACGATCCGGCCGAGGCTGTCGACTGTCTGCTGGCCTTCCAAACTCCTGCTTCAAGGCACGTGGCGGGCACGCGCGCGCAGGCCGTGGTCCGCCAGCACTTCGGCGTCGGCGAGATGCTCGACCGCACCTGGGCAGCTTATTGCGATGTGCTGGAACATTCCGTCGCCGAGTGGCAGCCCAATGTCTGAATCTGGGTCTGACACGCGTATCTGGGATCGCCGCCAGTTTCTGTTCGCCGCCGGAATGGCCGCGCCTGCGCTGGCCCGCGCCGCCGGCAAGCGCGACCGCGCCGAGGCCGAGGAGCCGGTCGACGACGGCGATCTCGATACCAGCGACGACGCCGAAACCAGCAGCGCGCTACCGCAGAAGTCGGTGCGCGGCTACGGCTTGTCGCTCGACGATTTCGGTGCCGATCCGACCGGCGTCAAGGATTCCACCAGCGCGCTGCAGACTGCCGTCGATCGCGCGGCCGGTGGCTGCCTGCTGATTCCGCGCGGCCGTTACCGGATCAGCCGGCCGATCGCGGTCGAGAAATCCGGCCTGGCAATCGTCGGCGAAAGCCTGCGCAGCGAATCGCTGCTCGGCAGCGTGCTGTTCAAGAGCGACGACTTCAAAGGCGACGCGCTGCTGCACGCGGTACGCGACGACAAGGTCCGCGTTCACGGCCTGTCGATTTCCGGCATCACCGTCGATGGCCGCCGCCAACCCGGCTCCGGTCTGCTGTTCGCCAACGTCGGCAATGTCACGCTCGACAGCGTCGTGGTCAGCGGCTGCAGCGACTGGGGCGTGGTCATCGACGGCGGCTTCCTGTGCTCGCTGCGCGGCGTCATCGCGATCGGCAACGGCACGTTCGACAAGGGCAAGGCCAGCGGCGGCGGCGTGCTGCTGGCCGCCAACAGCCGCGCCTGCGCCGATACAAGGATCATCGACAGCTGCTTCAACAAGAACCTCGGCGCCCAGCTGCGGCTGGCCGGCCGGGTCGACGGCAGCTCCACCGGCCCGCGCGATCGCCGCCGGGTCGCCGGGCTGACCGTACTCGGCTGCCAGTTCGAGCGGCCAGCGCATGACGATCTGCGGGTGCCGGTGGTCGCAGTCGACGCCGCCGAGCGCTGCAGCTTCATCAGCTGCAATTTCGTCCAGCCGCGCGGCATGAACCCGCCCTGCCTCGGCCTCGGCGGGGCTGGCAGCTGGCTCAGCGATGTCTCGTTCATCGCCTGCTACTTCCAGTACAACGGCAAGCAGGGCGCGGCGATCCGCGGCGAAGCCGGCACCCGCAACATCTCGTTCATCGATGCCCGCTTTGGCGGCCGTGGCCGGCTGTTCGACTTCGCGGCGACGCTCGATCCCGGCAGCATCCATTTCAATCGCCCGCCGGATCTCACACGCGGCAGCGGCCGTGCGGCGCTGAGCTTTCCGTTGATGGCGCCTGCCGTCACTACCGGTGGCTGAAGCAGCCAGCAAGGCCCAGCGGCAACTCGACCGCGCGCTCGGCCATGCCGGCCTGGCCCGGGTCGGCAGCGTCATCGCGGTGGCCGGCGCCCATGTGCTCGCGGTGCGGGCGCTCGGACCGGCGGTCTACGGCGATTTCGTGTTCGCCGAATCGCTGGTCTTCGCGCTGAACCTGCTGGCGATCTTCGGCAGCCACATCTCGGTGTTCGCGATCGGCAGCCGCGAACGGCCAGCTACGGCAAGGACAATGCTGACCGCCGCTGCGAGCCTGATCGGCGGCTGGCTGCTGCTGGAACTGCTGCTGCTCGCACTCGCCCAGCAGCTGTTTCCGCACAGCCGCTACGCCGATCCGGCCTGGCTGTGGCGGATCACGGCAGCGGTCGCCGGCATGAGCCTGTATCGGGTGATCGCCGAGCTGATCCGCATCGAGGTCGGCGTGGCGCTGGCCAATTACTTCAGCGGCCGTGGCAACGGCTTCGTCGCCAGCCTCTGGCTGCTGCCGCTGCTGGTGCTGGCCCTGGCGACCGGGACGAAGCTCGATGCGCTCGACCTGCTCGCCGGCTTCGCGATCGCGCAGTGGCTGGGCGTGCTGATCGGCCTCGCCTTCCTGCTGCCGGCCTTGCGCCAGCCACCACCGGCGACCGCGCTGCGTCACCGGGACGTGATCGCCGAGATGCTGCGTCGTGGCCGCAGCATCACCATCACCCAGATCGCCCAGTTGACCGTGGTCAGCCTCGATGTCTGGCTGCTGGCGATGCTGGCACCGGCTTACGCGCTCGGCGTCTACGGCCTCGCCAAGCGCTTCGCGACCTGGCTGATCGTGCCGGTCGGTCTGGTCGGCCAGTCGGCACTGAAGCATGCGGTGGCCGAGTTCCGCGAGGCCGGCCGGATCAGTGCCGAACTGGAAGCCGCGTTCCGGCGCGCGGTGCTGCGCTCCTGGTGGTTGGTGGCTTCGCTGGTAGTGATTGCGGCGGTGCTGCCGGCTTCATGGCTGCAGGCGATTGCCGGTCCGACTGCGGTACTGGCGCGGCCCTTCTTCGTCGCACTGGGCCTGGGCCAGCTGCTGCGGCTGGCCTTCGGCAATGGCGGCATGATCCTCAGCGCCGCTGGCCTTGAAGCCGAGAATCTGCGGGCTTATCTCGTCGGCAACGGCGCGGCGCTGGTGGCGGCCCTGGCGATCATTCCGATCGCTGGGCCTTGGGGCGCGGTCGCAGCCTATTCCACCGGCACTGTGATTGCCGCCGTATTGGTATCGCGGGCCTGCAAGCGGCGCATGGATTTCCACTGCGATCTGCTTGGCCAACGCTAGCAATCAGCCCTGCCGCTCCCAACGCAACACCCGGCTGGCCGCCCGCTCGGCAGGCTTCGCATGAGGCTGATCAAGCAGTTTCACGACCGCCGCATAAACCCGGCCGACGCCGATGCGATGCATGCAATCCGGTGGTTGCGCGGGATGTTCGAAGCCGAGGTTCAGGTAGCCGCAATCGGTGCCGACCGCGTCGATGCTCAGCACCTGCGGGCCGACGCCGCCCCAGCGCAGCGAGGAACTGGGGCCGTGCAGACCGATCACCGGCACGCCGACCGCGGCAGCCAGATGCAGTACCGCGGTATCGACGCTGACGACGATGGCCGCGCGCTTCAGCAGCGACACCGTCTGCGGCAGCGCGCAGACCCCGGCGCGATTGTCGACCGGCACGCCGGCCGCACGGATCGCCGTGGCCAGTTCGGCAGTGTCCTCGACATCGTCATCGCCACCGGTGAGCACGATGCTCAGGCCGAGCGCGTGGACCCGGCGCGCCAGTTCCACCCAACGCACAGCCGGCCACTGCTTGAGCTCGGCCTTATAGCCGCCCGGCCAGGCGTGGAACACGGCATAGGGCTGCGGTGCGACCAGCGCCGAAACCACTTCATCGAACACCACCGCCGGTGCATGGCCGGCGGGCACTGCCAGCGGCTGCAGCAGCGCGCCGTAGTTGGCCAGCTGATGGCGGTCATAGCGCAGCGGCACGACGTGGTCGTAGACGTAGTGGCGATGCTGGCCCGGGGTCTTGAAGCCGACCGTCGCCGCGCTGCGTGACAGGCCGGCGAGCAGGGCGTTGATGCGCGGCCAGGGGCCGATGTCGATCAGCCAGTCGAGCGGCTGACTGCGCAGGGTCGCCACCGCGTTCCAGGGCCGCAGGATGCGCAGCGGCACGTGCTCGTCGATCGCCGGAATCATGTCGGCGACCGAGGCATTGGACGCTGTCGTGAAGATCAGGATGCGGGCTTCGGGATGGGCCGCGCGCAGGTCGCGGATCATGCCGCTGGCGATCACGGTGTCGCCGATCGCGCCAGTCGCCAGGATGCCGATCGAGGGCCGGCGCGGGTCGCTGATCACGGCGCGCTTCCGCCCGAAGCGCCGGCCGAAATGCCGGTGCAGCGCCAGCAGCACGCCGAGCAGCACGACCACGGGAATGCCGATGTAACGGTCAAGCAGTTTCAGCCGCCGTCTGCCGCGCTGTTGTTTCATGTCCGCCCGAAATCCCTGCAATCCCTGCCCCGAATCCCGTCCGGGCCCTGTCCGGGCCCGAACCGCTGCCGAAATGGCCGCTGCACCGCGCCGGCACCTTGTCGGTGTCTCGAGCGCGTCATCCCCGTGTCGCAAGCTTTGTCAGCCGCGGAAGCCCGGCATCGACGCCGGGTACCGTGCTGGCTGCAGGCCGGCATCCATCAGTAATTCGTGAAAATTACCGAGCCGATGTGACGCGGCTATTGCGAATAGAAGACTGTCCGACCACGGCGAGGCTCGACCCCCATGGACGTGCCATGCACGCCGACTTCACGAATCTGCAACGTTGGTCGTTGACACTTGCCGCTCGGAAACCGTGGCCGTCCCCGAGTACCGGATGAGCGCCTTGCAGCGCCCGGGTCAAGTCAGGACGGCGGGTCGAGCGATCACCTCGGTGATTGCGGATACGGAAGTCACGACAGCCATCGGCTTCCCATCCAGGTTTCCCGTTGCCCATTCCGTTATTGCGCGCCGGCACTTTCGTTGCCGGCTTTCGTTGGTCAGGGGATTTCGTTCGTTGAACCTGAGGCTCGTCAGATTGCTGGGTTCAGCGACGCTGAGCGCGTGGGCGCTGCTGCCATCGGCGGCGGGTGCCCAGAGCGCCGCTGCGGCTGCGCCTGCACCACCGGTCACCGCACCGCCCGCGCTGGATATCTGGGAGTTCGCGGTCGACGGCAACAGCGTGTTGAGCGATGTCGAGATCATCAAGACGCTGGAGCCCTTCCTCGGTCTTGATCGCACGCCGGACGATGTCGATCGCGCTCGCGCCGCGCTCGAACGCTACTACCGCGATCGCGGCTACAAGACGGTATCGGTGGCGATTCCGAAGCAGACCGTGCGCGAAGGCGTGATCGTGCTGGAAGTCAGCGAAAGCCGGGTCGGCCGGCTCAATGTGGTCGGCTCCGAATATCACTCGCTGGACCAGATCAAGGCCGAAGCGCCGGCGCTGGCCGAAGGCACGGTGCCGGATTTCAACAAGGTCAGCAGCGATATCGCGGCCCTCAATCAGCAGGCTGATCGCCGGGTCACGCCATCGCTGAAAGCCGGGGCCACGCCGAACACCGTCGATGTCGATCTGGTCGTCGACGACGAGCTGCCGCTGCACGGCTCGCTGGAGCTGAACAACCGCCGCAGCCAGGACACCAGCAATCTGCGCGCCGTCGCCAGCCTGTCCTACGACAACCTGTTCCAGCGCGGCCATTCGCTCAGCGCTTCGGTGCAGACCGCGCCACAGGACACCAACGACGCCAAGGTCTTCTTCGGCTCCTATCTGGCGCGCTTCGGGGCCAGCCCGTTCAACCTGCTGGTCAACGGGCTGATCTCGGATTCCAACATCGCCACCGTCGGCGGCATCAACGTGCTCGGCCGCGGCCAGACGCTCGGCGTACGCGGCATCTGGACCTTGCCGGGCACCGAGGAGCTGTACCAGTCGCTATCGGTCGGCCTCGACTACAAGCACTTCAAGAACACCACGGTGCTCGGCGGCAGCGAGATTCCGACGCCGATCACCTACTACCCGCTGAGCGCGGCATACAGCTCGATCCTGCGCCAGAACGAATACATCGCCCAGCTCGATCTGTCCCTGAGCTTCAATACCGGCTTCGTCGGCAGCGACCGCGCCGAGTTCGACCTCAACCGCTTAGGTGCCCGTGGCCAGCAGTTCTGGCTGCGTGGCAGCTACGCCCAGACCTTCGGCCTGCCGCTGGCGATGCAGGGCTATATCAAGCTCGGCGGCCAGTTGACCGACCAGCCGCTGATCTCCAACGAGCAGTTTTCCGCCGGCGGTGCCGACACCGTGCGCGGCTATCTCGAAGCCTCGGCACTCGGCGATTACGGCATCAGCAGCACGATGGAACTGCGCAGCCCGCCGCTGGCCGACTATCTCGATATCGGCGACAGCTTCCGGCCGGTGGAAACCCTGCGCGCCTACGCCTTCGCCGACAGCGCCGTGCTGAGAGTGCGCCAGCC
>NZ_JAHFRY010000149.1 GCF_023266035.1 Nevskia sp. | reverse complement strand
GCCAAGCTGGGGAGCAATGCCTGTGCCATGCGGGAAGGCAGGAAAAATCCTTTTCGGATGAAGGTCTTCTGAAAATCGCGGTCATCGGAAACCTGACGCGGCCGACGATTTTCCGTCCAGCAGTGACAAAAACCGTCAGCTTCAGGCGCGCCTCCCGGCCGGGAGAGCCCGGCAGCCGGCTCGAGCGGACCGCGCTGTAAACTACGCGACCTTTTGCATGCACAGCGGCGATGTGCCCGGCCCGCGACTGCTGCATCGAATCTCCCGAAGCCTCAACGAAGCCCCCTGACGCCCGCATGAAGCCTGATTACAGCCCCGTCGAAGTCGAAGCCCTAGCGCAGTCCTACTGGGCCGAGAACCTGTGCTTCAAGGCGGTCGAGAAACCGGGCGCTGACAAGTTCTACTGCCTGTCGATGTTCCCGTACCCGTCCGGCAAGCTGCACATGGGCCACGTGCGCAATTACACGATCGGCGATGTGATCAGCCGCTATCAGCGGATGAAGGGCAAGAATGTGCTGCAGCCGATCGGCTTCGACGCGTTCGGCCTGCCGGCCGAGAACGCGGCGATCAAGAACAAGGTGCCGCCGGCCGAGTGGACCTACTCGAACATCGACACCATGTGCGGCCAGCTGAAACAGCTCGGCATCGGCTACGACTGGGACCGCAAGCTCGCCACCTGCGAGCCGGAGTACTACCGCTGGCAGCAATGGTTCTTCACCGAGCTGCTGAAGCGCGGCCTGATCTATCGCCGCAATTCGCGCGTCAACTGGGACCCGGTCGATCAGACCGTGCTCGCTAACGAGCAGGTCATCGACGGCCGGGGCTGGCGCAGCGGCGCGATCGTCGAACAGCGCGAGATTCCGCAGTGGTTCCTGAAGATCACCGCCTACGCTGACGAACTGCTCGAGGAAGTGAAGCAGCTCGAACACTGGCCGGAAGCGGTGCGGACCATGCAGTCGAACTGGATCGGCCGCTCGGAAGGTCTGGAGATCGATTTCACAGTCGCTGATCGTGCTGAGAAGCTGACTGTCTTCACCACGCGGCCCGACACGCTGTACGGCGTCACCTTCGTCAGCGTTGCCGCCCAGCATCCGCTGGCGCTGGAAGCGGCTGCGCGGGATGCGACGGTTGCTGCCTTCGTCGAGGAAGCCAGCCGTGGCGATGTCACCGAAGCGGCGATGGAAACGATGGAGAAGCGCGGAGTGGCGCTCGGCATCGACGTCATCCATCCGCTGACTGGCGATCGCATTCCGGTCTACGCCGCCAATTTCGTGCTGATGAGCTACGGCTCCGGCGCGGTGATGGCAGTGCCCGGCCATGACCAGCGCGATTGGGAATTCGCGACCAAGTACGGCCTGCCGATCAGGGCCGTGATCGCCGCTGCGGCCGAAGGCCTGGCGCCGGATCTGTCCGAAGGTGCGTTCACCGAGAAAGCATTCACGATCAACTCCGCCGAGTTCAGCGGCCTGGCATTCAAGGATGCCTTCGACGGCATCGCCGCCAAGCTCGAAGCGCAGAACGCCGGGCGTCGTCGCGTCAACTATCGTCTGCGCGACTGGGGCGTCTCGCGGCAGCGCTACTGGGGTTGCCCGATCCCGATCATCTACTGCGAGGATTGCGATGCGGTGCCGGTACCGGCCGATCAGCTGCCGGTGCGTCTGCCGGAAGATCTGGTGCCGGATGGTCGTGGCAATCCGCTGCTGCGGCTGCCGGAATTCGTCAACGTGGCCTGCCCGCAATGCGGCAAGCCGGCACGGCGCGAGACCGACACCTTCGACACTTTTGTCGATTCCAGCTGGTACTACGCCCGCTTCGCCAGCGCCGGCTGCGAGACCGGCATGGTCGACGAGCGCGCGGCGTACTGGCTGCCGGTCGATCAGTACATCGGCGGCATCGAGCACGCGATCCTGCATCTGCTCTACGCACGCTTCTTCTCGAAGCTGATGCGCGACTGCGGTCTGCCGGCGGTCGCCGAGCCGTTCAAGCGCCTGCTGACTCAGGGCATGGTGCTGGCCGAAGGTTATTACCGCACCACCGAATCCGGCGGCCGCGAGTGGATCGCGCCGAAGGATGTCGAAGTCGAGCGTGATGCCAAGGGTTCGGCGATCGGCGCGAAGCTGAAGAGCACCGGTGAAGCCGTGGTCGCCAGCGGCCTCGGCACCATGTCGAAATCGAAGAACAACGGTGTCGATCCGGCGGCGATCATCGAATCGCACGGTGCCGATGCGGTGCGCCTGTTCATGATGTTCACCGCGCCGCCCGAGCAGACGCTGGAATGGAGCGATGCCGGTATCGACGGCGCCGCGCGCTTCCTGAAGCGGGTCTGGAAGCTGGTGTCCGATCACGTCGCACTCGGCGCGGTGGACGCACTCGATCGTGCCGCACTCAACGAGGTCCAGAAGGATCTGCGCCGCAAGCTGCACGATCAGCTTGCCAAGATCAGCGACGACTTCGGCCGCCGCTACAACTTCAACACGGCCGTCGCCGCCTGCATGGAATTGGTCAACGCCCTGGCGAAGTTCGACGACCGCAGCCCGCAGGGTCGCGCGGTGTTGAACGAGGCGCTTGATGCGCTGAGCCGCGTGCTGTCGCCGATCGTGCCGCACTTCTCGCACGCGCTGTGGACGGCACTCGGCCACGCCACGCCGGTGATCGACGCCGAATGGCCGGAGCCGGAAGCCGAGGCGCGGCTGTCCGATCAGATCAAGCTGGTGGTGCAGGTCAACGGCAAGCTGCGCGGCCAGATCAGCGTGCCGGCCGGCAGCAGCCAGGACGCGATCATTGCCGTGGCGCTGGCTGACGAGCAGGTGCAGCGGTTCCTGGTCGGCGCCACGATCAGGAAGCAGGTTGTCGTCCCCGGTAAGTTGGTCAATTTCGTCATATGAGCACTTCACGATCCGTCCATGGAGCTGAGCCCGGCCAGGCCATCCACGGCCTGGCGTTCGCCGTTTCCGGCTCACCCCGGCAAGCTCGTCAATTTCGTGGTGTGATTCCGTCATGAACCGCATCCATCGCTTGCTGATTGGTTTTGCCGCCACGGGACTGCTAGCTGCCTGCGGCTTCCATCCCGTCGGCAGCCGACCAATGCCGCCGTCGCTGCAGTCCGTCTTTGTCGAGCTGGTCGATCCTTACCGCGTCACCACGCCGCCGGTCGAGGAAGCGCTGAAGGCGCGCATCGCCCGTGGCGGCGGTGTGGTCAAGTCGAAGGCTGACGAAGCGGAGACGGTGCTCCGGCTCAGTGATCTGCGCGAAGCCCAGGAAGTACTGTCGATCGACAACGATGGCCGCGCGATCGAATACCGCCTGTTGACCCGTGTGACCTTCGAGATGCGCAAGGTCGTCGATGGCAAGGCGGAAATATTGATCGCGCCCGAGATGCAGACGGTATCGCGCGATTACAGCTTCAGCGCCCAGCAGATTCTCGCCAAGGAAGCGGAAGAAGCGCGCCTGCGCCGCTACATTCAGGATGAGCTGGCCGAGCGTGTGCTGCTGAGAGTCGAAGCCCGGCTGTCGGCGATCGATCCCGGTCTGGCGCATCCAGCCGAAGCCGGCAAGCCGGCGCCGCATGCTGCGCAGCAGCCCGTGCTCAAGCCCGACATCGTGCCAGCAGACGCAGCGGATGCAGCAGTTCCGGGCTAGTCCCGGCCTGCTCCCCGGCGCGGCGCAAGCCCGCCGCGAGGTGCAATGAGCAGCCGATGTTGCTGCTGACGATCACATCCGGCTGCAGCCTTGCCGCCGCTGCCAGCTTCGGCGCCAGCAGCGCGTCCGCTTGTTCCGGATGGCTGATGAAATGGCTGCCGGCAGCGCCGCAGCAGGCGGACGTGGCATCGAGCTCGACGATCTCCAGTTCCGGAATGCGCGCCAGCAGCGTGCGCAGCGCGTCGCCGCGGCGGATCACATTGCGCTGCGTGCAGGGTTCGTGGATCGCGACCTTCAGGCGCGTTGGCTTGAAGCGCAGTGGCTCGCCGTGCTCGAGCAGGAAGGCGACCGGATCGCGCAGCCGTTTTGCGAACGCCTTGCCGCCATCCGCTGCGAGGCGCGGATAGTCGAGCAGGGTTGCGGCGCAGCCGGTGGCCAGCGGCAGGATCGGCTGATCACGCGGGCTGAAGGCGGCGATGTTGCGCGCGGCCAGTTGTTCCGCCATCGCCGGCCGGCCGGCATGCTGGTCGATCGCGCCGCAGCAGGTCTGGGCGGCGACGAAATCGGCTGCGTAGCCGCAGTCGGCAAGCAGTTGCGCCAGATCGTCGGCCACGGCGCGCTCGGCGATGTCGCCGATGCAGCCGATGAACACGCCGACGCTGCCACGGGGCCTGGCCACCGTCGGCGCTCGCGGCGCGCGCAAGCGTTCGATGCGCGGCATCGTCGATTCCAGTCGCGCGAATTGGCCATGGCCGAGCAGATGAAAGCGGCGCAGGAAACCTTGCACGCCGCTGGCCGCGTACAGCCACAGCAGCGTCGCCAGCAGGCGGCGCGGTGGGCGGCGGCTGAGCACCGCACTGAGCAGGTGTGTCAGCCGCAAACGCGCCGGCCGCACGGCCGCCAGCTGGGCTCGGCCGGCGTCGATCAGCTCGCCGTAGGGCACCGAGGCCGGGCAGACTCGTTCGCAGGCGCGGCAGCCGAGACAGCCGTCCAGGTGGCGTTCGAGGCTCGATGACGGGACAATGCGGCCAGTCGCGAGGCCCTGCATGAGCATGATTCGTCCGCGCGGTGAATCGGCCTCATGGCCCGCCTGCTGGTAAGTCGGGCAGTGCGGCAGACACAGGCCGCACTTGACGCAGAGATCGGCGGCGGCCAGCGGAAACGGATGGAATTCGGGCGGCGGCATGGCGCGAACGCTAGCACGCCGATCTGTTCATCGATGCGCGCCTTGCAGGGCTTCCTTTCATTTACCAATCGAGATTTTCGCCTGATGCCTGAACTCCATTTCCCCCGCCCATTGTTGTTGGCGATGCTGCCGGTCATGTTGCTCGGGCCGCTGACGCCAGTGTTGGCCAAGGACGCAGCGAAGCTGGCAGCCCAAGACGGAACCAGCAGCATCCCGCCGCTGCTCGAGCCGGAGACCGAGCCCGCCGCATCGGCTGAAGTTGCGGCAGAGCCTGCACCCGCGCCTGCCGAGCCACCGAAGCCGGAGCCGACGCCGTGGCTTGGTGAGCTGGCGGTCGGCCTGGTCAATGCCAGCGGCAATACCAGCACCCGTTCGATCAATCTCCGATCGGCGCTGGAATACCGGGCTGGGCACTGGGGCAATCGCCTGACCGCACTGGCCTTCAGCGGCAGCCGCGATGGGGTCAGCACCGACGAGCGCTACTCGGTGGCCAACAAGACCGACTACCAGTTCGGTCAGCTCGACTATCTGTTCGGCAATCTCGCCTACGACAACGATCGCTTCGCCGGTATCGCCGAACGCTATGCGGCCACGGTTGGTTATGGCCGGCATGTGCTGCGCAACAAGCGGCACAAGCTCGATATCGAAATCGGTGTCGGTGCCAACCGCACGCGCGATCAGGACGCGATCTACGAGACCGCCGCGATCGGCACGCTGGGCGGCAAGTACACCTGGACGATTTCGCCGAATGCCGAATTCACCCAGACCTTGCGAACGGAAGGCGGCGTCACCAACGTCTATGTCAACCCGATCACGGCGTTGAAGCTGACCATCGTCGGCAACCTGTTCGCGACTTTCAATCACGAAATTCGCTACAACACGGAAGTGCCGTCCGAGACTCGGCATCTCGACCAGATCACCACCATCAATCTCGGTTATTCCTTCGGTACGCCTCCGGCCTGAGTCCCGTCATGAGCGATCCCACCGTCCCTGCCCCGTACTTCAAGCACCACGTCTTCTTCTGCTGCAACCAGCGCAAGGATGGCCGTGAGTCCTGCGAAGACCACGGCGCCAACGAGCTGCGCGACTACTGCAAGAACCGGGTGAAGAAGGCGGCGCTGACCGGCGTCGGCCGCGCCCGGGTCAACCAGGCGGGCTGTCTCGATCGCTGCGAGCTGGGGCCGGTGATGGTGGTCTACCCGGAAGGTGTCTGGTACCGCTACAAGAACAAGGCCGACATCGACGAAATCGTCAGCGAGCACCTGGCTCAGGGTCGGATTGTGGATCGATTGCGGATTTGACCGCAGCGGCCTGGGCCTCGGCGCTCGGCGCAATGCTGAGGCTGCAGGTCATCCACATCAGCACGTCGTAGTAGCTGCGGACATTGCTGACGAAGCGCACCGCTTCGCCGCCACGCGCATAGCCGTGCTTGGTCTGCGCGTAATACTTTTCCTGTGACAGGCGGCGCAGGCCTTCGAGCACATCAGGCCAGCGATCGGGATTCTTGCCGGCCTTCTGGGCCAGCACCCGGGCATCGAGCAGATGACCCATGCCCTGGTTGTACGCAGCCAGTGCCATCCAGGTGCGATCCGGCTCGGCGATCGACTGTGGCAACTGGCGCTGCAGCAGCTGCAGATAGCGAGCGCCGCCCTGAATGCTCTGCTTCGGATCCTCGCGATCCCGCACTTTCAGGTGAGCGGCGGTATCGAGCGTCAGCATCATGATGCCGCGCACACCGGTGGAACTGACCGCATCCTCGTTCCACTTCGACTCCTGATAGCCGATCGCCGCCAGCGTCCGCCAGTCCAGGCCGTAGCGTTCGGCGGCATCCTCGAAGTGCTGCTGATACTTCGGCAGCAAGGCTTTCACATCGGTGACGAAGCGGACCACGCCGAGGTATTCATCGTTTTCCAGCTCGCCGAAATGACGATCGCGAATCCGCGCCAGTTCGCTGGCCGGCAGCTGCTTGAGATAGTCCTGTATCGCATTGAACAGCGAGGCATCGCCGCCGATCGGCAGCGCCCAGGCAAGATCTTCCTGGCCGCCGGAGATGTCGAAAGCCACCCGCAGCCTGGGCGCATAGCGGCGATTGATCGCCACCAGATCGGAATTGGCGACCGTGTAGCTGAGTTCGCCATCGGACACCCGGCTCAGCAGATCGTTGGCGCCAGCATCCGTTACTTCGAGCCATTGCAACTTCGGATAGCGGCTGGCGCGCAATTGGGTCAGGCGCTCGGCCATCGAGCTGCCAGCCGGCACTGCCAGTTGACCTTCGAGGTCACCGGGATCGCGCGGCTTCCGGTCATCGGCGCGATAGATCAGTTGCAGGTGCACGCTCTGCACCGGCTGCGTGAAGCGCACCTGCGTGGCGCGCGCCGCCGTCACGTTGATGCCACCGGCGGCGATATCGACCTTGCCGCCGGCCACGTAGTCGAGTATCTGGGCGCTGTTGGCCAGATACGTCAATTCCAGCTTCACGCCGAGATGTTCAGCGAAGCCGCGCAGCAGATCGCACTCGTAACCGGTAGGGCCGGCTGGGCCGTCATAACAGGTGGTGGGGCTGTTGACGGTCGCGACCCGCAGGCGGCCATCGCCGAGCACCCGTTCCAGGCTGTCAGGCTTCGGCGAACAGGTGATGAGCGCCGACAACAAGCCGGCAGTCAGCAGCGCCCGCAGCGAAAACGCCCGGCTCGGCCACACGGTCATCGTCGAACGGCTCTGCTCGTCATTCATTCCTCGTCGCGCCGTTTCTCGAACCATCCATGGCTCGGCGGCGCTGTCTTGATCGCGTGATGCTCGGTGTCCTGTCGACCTGGAAACGGCCTGTCTGCGCAGCAGCCGTCTCGACCATTCGACAGCAACAGAAATTTCTCCGCTGCGCGCGCCGAGTTGGTAGAATAGTCGGGCTGCAGCAACAAAGCCCGCTCCCGGAATCGACCCTCCGGCGCACAGGCGCTGAAGCACCCCGGAGAGGTGGCGGAGTGGTCGAACGTACCTGATTCGAAATCAGGCGTACCTCACGGTACCGTGGGTTCGAATCCCACCCTCTCCGCCACACAAACAAAAAACCCGACTAAACGTCGGGTTTTTTGTTTGTGCGAAGCGAGCGCAGAGAGTGGGATTCGAAGCGGCGATAGCCGCCGGGGGTTCGATCAAGGGCGGGAGAGTTGGTGCGGTGGCGTGGCCCGACCCGACTAAATGTCGGGTTTTTTGTTTGTGCGACGGAAAAGCCGAGGGTGGGATTCGAAGCCGCGCAGCGGCCGGGGGTTCAATCAAGGACGAGAGAGTTGGCGGCCTTGGGTCGTGGGATTCGCGGCGGCGAAGCCGCCAAGAATCCTGCTGTTGCTGTTGCCGTTGGACCGTTCGCGCACCCAGCCAGCTAGTGATTCCGCCCCTCAATCTCCAAAGCCAACCACTGCAGCCCCTCAGCCTGCTCGCCCAGCCCCGCGACCGCCGCCCGCGCATCGGCAAATGTCTGCTCGGCCAGCGCCTTGGCCGCATCGAAGCCAAGCAGCGCTGGATAAGTCGACTTCTCCTGCGCCACGTCTTTGCCGGCGGTCTTGCCGAGCTGTTCGGTGGACTGGGTGATGTCGAGCACGTCGTCCTGGATCTGGTAGGCCAGGCCGAGTCGGCGGCCATAGCTCGTCAGCGCTTCGACCACGTCCGCCGACGGCGCAGCCAGCGCCAACGGCATCTGCAGGCAGCTCAGGATCAGCGCACCGGTCTTGCGCGCGTGCAGTGACTTCAGCCGTTCCAGCGGGATGCGCTGGCCTTCCGATTCGATGTCGACCGCCTGGCCACCGACCATGCCGAGCGAGCCGGAGGCATGCGCCAGTGCCTTGATCACGCCGAGCAGGCGGCGCGCGGCTTCGCCATCGGCCGGAATACTGTGAGTCAGCGTTTCGAATGCCAGCGTCTGCAGGGCATCTCCGACCAGCACGCCCATCGCATCGTCCCAGACCTTGTGCACGGTGGGCTGGCCACGGCGCAGGTCGTCGTCGTCCATCGCTGGCAGATCGTCGTGAACCAGTGAGTAGGCGTGGATCAATTCGACGGCGACGGCTGGCGCGTCGAGCTGATCGGCCGGCAGGCCCAGCGCTTCGCCAGCGGCGTAGACCAGCAGCGCGCGCAGACGTTTGCCGCCGTTGCAGGTGTAGCGCATGGCTTCGTGCAGCTGCGCCGGGTCGGTGGCCAGCGGCGGCAGTGCAGCATCGAGAGCGCGATCGAAACGGCTGCGGTAGGCGGCGATGCGCGCCGAGAAAGAAGGCAATGCTGCGACGGAATTCAAGGCAGGCGGCTCACGGCGGCAATGGTGGCAGGGCGGATTTCGGGCTGAAAGCTCTGGCGGAAGCTGCCAAACTGTTGCATTGCGATAAGCCTGAGGCCGCGCAGTTTGAACCGAACGGCCCGAACCGGACAAGACGATAACGAACATGACGTCCATTGCTGCCACCGCCCAGCCGGCTGATCGGGAAGCTGTCGAATCACTATTGAGAGCGCTGATCCGCGATGTGGCGGATTTCCCGAAGCCGGGCGTCGGCTTCAAGGACATCACGCCGCTGCTCGAAGATGTCGCCGGTTTTCGTGCCTGCATTGCGGCGCTCGCGGCCCGCATTGCCGAGCACCAGCCGGACGCGTTGATCGCGATCGAATCGCGTGGTTTCATTTTCGGCGCGCCGCTGGCGACCTTGATCGGTCTGCCGCTGATCGTGGTCCGCAAGCCGGGCAAGCTGCCGCGGCGGACCGAATCGGTGGCTTACCAGCTCGAATACGGCGAAGACCGGCTCGAAGTACACGCCGATGCCATCGTTGCCGGCCGTCGCTATGTGATCGTCGATGACGTGCTGGCTACCGGCGGCACGGCGGCGGCGGTGGTCTCGCTGGTCACCCGGCTCGGCGGCGTGCTGGCCGCCTGCGCGTTCCCGATCGAGCTGGCGTTTCTCGATGGCCGTGGCCGTCTGCCGGGTGTGCCGGTTGACAGTCTTGTGATCTACCGGTGATTAAGATCTTCGGCCGTGACCCGGATGCTCCGTTTTGGAGCGTCGCGACGCCGTTACAGACAAGATTGATACAATGCAGGCCTGAAAACGCTGGCGAGCATGTCCTTTATCCGTCGTTCCACGCCGTGACTCACCACATGATCCGCTCGATTCGGCCCAGAAATCTGTACTGGCAGCCGACTTCAAAGCCTGCGATCCCGTCCCGCCAGCCGGCAACCGTATCGAATCCTTGATGACGATCGAGCAATCCACCACGGACGCCCTGCTGATCGCGGCCGCGTTCCAGGCGCACATCCTGCCGGGCGTGTCCCGCACCTTTGCGCTGACCATTCCGCAGCTTCCGCAACCGCTCGGTGGCGTGGTCGCCAACGCCTACCTGCTGTGCCGGATCGCCGACACCATCGAGGACGAGCCGGCGCTGAACCCGGACGACAAGGTGCGGCTGACGGAAGCGTTCGCCGATCTGGTCGGCGGCCGTGGCTCGGTGGCGGCCTTCGTCGACGAGTTGTTGCCGAAGCTGTCGTCGGCAACGCTGGCGACCGAGATGGAGCTGGTCAAGAACACTCAGGCCGTGCTGAACATGACCTACAGCTTCGAGCCCGGCCCGCGTGCCGCGATCGAACGCTGCCTGCGCATCATGTGTCGCGGCATGCACCGCTTCCAGCAGCAGGCCGGGCCTGATGGCCTGCGCGATCTGAACGAGCTGGGCCGCTACTGCTACTACGTTGCCGGTGTCGTCGGTGAAATGCTGTCCGACCTGTTCTGCGCGTTCTCCGCCGATACCGCCAAGCGTCGCGGCGATCTGTCGCGCTATGCCGTGGCCTTCGGTCAGGGCCTGCAGATGACCAACATCCTCAAGGACATCTGGGAAGACCGCGCCCGCGGCGTCAGCTGGATGCCGCGCCATGAATTCGCCCAGCACGGCGTGGTCATGATCGAGGTCGATCCGGCGAAGCAGGGCGAAGCGGTGCAGCGCGCGCTGCATGAACTGGTCGCTGTCACCCATGCCCAGCTCGCCTATGCGCTGGAATTCACGCTGGCAATTGCCCCTGGCGATACCGGCATCCGCAAGTTCTGCGCGTGGAACATCGGCATGGCGCTGCTGACGCTGCGC
>NZ_JAHFRY010000027.1:31078-37587 GCF_023266035.1 Nevskia sp. | reverse complement strand
GGAAGCGTGGCGGGCAACACCGCTGACGTCGTTCGACCGAAGCTGTTCGACAACGATCGCCCGACGGTGCTCTACAACCCGCATTGCTCGCCGAGTCTGTCGTCCTGGTATCGCGATGGTCTTGCGGTGCTCGAAGCCTTCTACCGCTCGGACCGCTACAACCTGATCGTCGCGCCGCATGTGATGCTGTTTGCCAAGCGCTTGCAGGTATCGCTGGATCGCTGGCGCTTCGATGCACCGGGCGAGATTCCGACCCGCTACCGCGACTGCCCGCACCTGCTGATCGACACCGGCAGCGCCCGCAGCTGCGACATGAGCTACACCGAAGCGGCCGATCTGTACCTGGGCGACGCCAGCAGCCAGGTCTACGAATTCCTGCATCGTCCGCGGCCCTGCGTGTTCCTCAATACGCAGGGTGTGGCCTGGCGTGTCAACGACAATTTTCGCCATTGGAACGCCGGCCCGGTACTCGATCATGTCGAGCCTCTGGAAGCAGCGATCGACGCCGCCTTCGCCAGCCACGGCCACTACATCGACACCCAGCGCGCACTGTTCGATTACAGCTTCGATCTGCGCGAAACGCCATCTTCGGTGCGCGGTGCCGAAGCGATCCGGGCCTTCTGTGCACGGCAGTTTCCGGTGGCAGCGGCCTCCGAGCCGACGACTGGTAGCCTGTTGTCACACGGCTAATAGTCCCTTAAGCGGCAAGCCTTCCAATAGCGTCACGCAGGCCATGAGGCCTGCGATGTCGACCGAAGGATTGCCATGCAACAGTTCCATCCGCAGACCAGAACCCCGACTTCAGGGGCCGCCAGCCGCCCGGCGATGCCACTCGACCTTCCGGCGATGGTCTCCTGTCCCGAAGGCCATCTGCGACCCTTCCCACCGCTGACGCTGATCACCGGCGCCACCGGTTTCGTCGGCGGTGCCTGCGCGATCGAAGCGATGGAAAGCGGCAAGACCCAGAGCCTGCTGTTTCTGGTCCGCGCCGCCTCGCCGGAAGAAGGACTGAAGCGGCTGCTGGAATCGCTGGGCCGTTTCGAATCGAAGACCGCACCACTGTCGCTGCTGACAGTCGATCAGATCATCATCGGCGACCTCGCCGATGTCGCCGCGTTTGCCGACGATCCCCGTCTCGATCGGGTGACTCACGTGCTGAACAGCGCCGCCGTCGCCTCGTTCGGCAATCATCCGGGCATCTGGCCGGTCAATGTCGTCGGCACGGTCGCTTTTGCCAAGCGGATGGCTGAAGCACCGAGGCTTACGCGCTTCGTCCACATCGGCACCGCGATGGCCTGCGGCGCCGGCCAGGTGTCGCCGGTGCAGGAAAGCTGGCAACTGCCGGAAACGCCGGAACACCTGGTGCCGTACACCGCATCGAAGGCCGAGGCCGAACGACAGATGCGGGCGATTCCCGGCCTGCCGCTGGTGGTGGCGCGGCCGTCGATCGTCGTCGGTCACAGCCGCCTGGGCTGCAAGCCGTCGAGCAGCATCTTCTGGGTGTTCCGCATGGCCCAGGATCTGGGCCGCTTCATGTGCAGCCTCGATGAGACCGTCGATGTCATTCCGGTCGATTACTGCGCGCAGGCGCTGATGCTGCTGACCTACAAGGAACACATCGCCAGCGACCTCTACCACATCTCCGCCGGCAACGGCAGCGCCAGCTTCCGGGCGATCGAAGCGGCGATGGCCGAGGCCCGGCACATCCCCTCGCAGGTCAATACCTGGCGGCAAATCCGCGAGTGCGACATCCCGTCGATCGTGCCGGACTTCAAGGCCCGGCTCGGTATCGCCAATCGTCGCCTGGTGACCAAGGCGGTCAAGCTCTACGGCGGTTTCTCGCTGCTCAACTATCAGTTCGACAACCATCGCCTGATCGCCGAAGGCTTCGCGCAACCGCCGAGTTTTCCGTCGTACATCGGTCACTGCATCAACAGCACCGAAGGCCTGCCGCTGCTCGAGCAGATGATGAGCGACTTCAAGTAGGCGCTGGCTTCTACATCCGAGTCTTGTGATGTCGCTGGCCCTGATCATCCTGCGTCACGACTGGCGCCGCTTCCTGCCGGCGCTGCTGTCGGTGAGCTTCGCCGGCGTGCTGATGCTGGTGCAGCTCGGCCTGCTGGCCGGCATGTTCGGCACCGTCACCGTGCTGGCCGACACCATGGCTGCCGATCTGTGGCTGACTGCGCCAGCCGTGCGCAGCATCGATCAGGCGGCGGACATTCCGTCCAATCTGGCGGCGCTGCTGTACAGCCATCCGGCCGTCATCAGCAGTGAAACGCTGACGTTGCGCGACGCCAGCTGGCGCGGCAGCTCCGGCACCCCGGTACCGGTGACCCTGGTCGGCATCAGCCCCGATCCGGCCGCGCTGAGTTGCCCGCAAGCCCTGCGAACCAGCTTGTGCGCAGCGCTTGCCGAGCCGGACAGCGTCGTCGTCGATAGCAGCGAAGCCGGCAAGCTCGAGGTGCCGGGCGATGGCATTACCTCGACGACAGTGGAGATCAACGGCCATCGTCTGCATGTCGTGGGGGTGTCGACCGGCCTGCGCAGCATCGGCACGACGTACGTGTTTCTGTCGCGACAGAGTTTGCGCGGTCTGCTCGTCGATGAAGCTGCGGCCGACACCAGCAGCTTCGTGCTTGCCAGTCTGCGTCCGGGCTCGCTGGCGACAACCGTGGTCACTGAACTTGCGGCCTTGCTGCCAGCCGGCAGCGCCAAGGCCTGGACTCGCGATGCGCTGTCCGGACAATCACAGCGCTGGTGGCTGGAAGAGTCGGGTGTCGGCGCCGGCTTCCTGTTCTCGACCGTGCTCGGCCTGCTGATCGCCGTCGTCATCACCAGCCAGACCCTGCGCAGCGTCGTGCTCGGCCAGTTGCGCGAGTACGCCGCGTTCCGGGCGATCGGCGTGCCGCCCTCGAAGCTCGGTGCGGTGATCGTCGAGCAATCGGCCTGGATTGGCGCGGCCGGTGGTCTGCTGATGCTCGTCGTGGTCGCCGCCGTCTCGGTAATGGCGGCACGTTTTCAGGTTCCATTCGCCCTGCAGGCCGGTGGCATCGCCGCCGCATTCACAATCGGCTTGCTGACTGCGATCGGCTCCGGCTTGTTGGCCTTGCGCGAGCTGTATCGCTTGCAACCGGCGGAGCTGCTGCGATGAGCGCCAGCGTGATCGCCACCGGCCTTGTCCATGCGTTCGGCAGCGGACCTGCGCGCAGCCTGGTGCTGCAGCGGCTGTCCGCCGAGTTCGAGCCGGGCGAGGTGACCCTGGTGATGGGCGCATCCGGCTCCGGCAAGTCGACCTTGCTGGCGGCGATCGGCGGTCTGCTGCGGCCGGATCGCGGCGAGGTGCGGATCGCCGGTACCGCGCTATGGTCATTGACGGCGCGGTCGCTGGAGCGTTTTCGATATCAGCATTGCGGCTACATCTTCCAGGGCTTCAACCTGTTTCCGGCGCTGACCGCGCTCGATCAGGTGGCGCTGCCGCTGCGCTTCGGCGGCGTTGCGAAAGGCGTTGCCAAGGCACGCGCCGAAGCCTCACTCGCCGAGGTCGGCCTGGAAGCTCGTCTGCATCTGCGGCCGGCTGAATTATCTGGCGGCGAGAAGCAGCGGGTCGCCATTGCCCGCGCGCTGGTCACGCGGCCGCAGGTGCTGTTCGCCGACGAGCCGACCAGCGCGCTCGACAGCCGCAGCGGCGCGGCGGTGATCGCGCTGCTGCAGGACATCGCCCACGCACTGGGCACCACGGTGATCGTCGTCACCCACGATACAAGGCTGATCCGCCACGCCGAGCGCGTGCTGCAGATCGACAACGGCAGGATCACGCGTGACGAGCGGGCCGCAGAATTTTCCATGGCGCTGGAACAGCCGGCATGAAGGCCTGGCCGCGCCGTCTGCTGGCAACGATCACGGCGGTGGCGCTGTTCTTTGCCGTGCTCAACGGGGGGCGCAGCAAGGCGGCACAACCGGTTGCATCGCCGGCCCCCGCAATCGTCAACGCCACGATCGTGGCTGCGGCGCCGGGCTGGGTCGATGTGCAGGGCGGCACCCGGCGCTTGGCGATGCCGGTTGATGGCGTCGTCACGGCACTCGCAGCTGGCGACGGTGTAGCCGTGAAAGCCGGCGCGGTGCTGGTGCAACTCGATCAACAGGCGGCGCTGCTCGATCAGCAGGCCAATGCGCTGGAGATCGCTCGCCAGCAGCAGGCCGTTCGCGCGCTGGAAGGACAACTGCAGCGCAGTCATCTGGATATCGCGCGTCTGCAACCGCTGGTGCGCATGCAGGCCGAAGCCGAGGACGTGCTGCGTGCGGCCGAGGCCAGCATGCAAACGATCACCGACAACCTGGCGGCTGCGCGTCTGGCGCTGCAGGCCGTGCAGTTGCAGCAGCAGAAGCTCTTACTGCTACACAAGCAGCTGACGTTGCGTGCGCCATTGGCTGGCCATGTGCTGAGGATCGATGCCCAACTCGGCGAAAGCCTCAGCCGCGGTACGCCGGTGGTCTGGTTCGCGCCGGATGCGCCGCTGATCGTCCGTGCCGAAGTCGACGAGCATCTGCTCAGCCGCCTGAAGCTCGGCATGACGGCGACCGTCGAGGCGGAAGGCGAAGTCGGGGCCGGCGGCGGGCCGCGCTATGCGGCCAAACTCACGCAGATCGCTCGCGCCGTCGGCCCGGTGCGCGCGCTGCCCGAGGTACGGGCAGCGGCGAAGGATGATCATGTCGTCGAATGCCTGCTGTCGCTCGGTGCAGCACCGCTGCTGATCGGCCAGCGCGTGCTGGTGCGCTTCGGTGGCGCGCCGTGAAGGCCGTTCGCCTGGCCATGTTGTTGCCGATGCTGCTGGCGGCCTGTGCCAGCGCACCACGCGTTGCCGAGCTGACGGTGCCGACACCGTTGCAGTGGCAGATGCCGACGTCCCATGCAGGCGAGGGTAGTGACGAGAACTTCTGGTCCAGCTTCGCCAGCCCGGGGCTGGACGCGCTGCTGAAGCGCGCGGCTATCGCCAACCCGGATCTGCAGATCGCTGTCCGCAGGCTGCGCATCGCTGATGACGCCGAACGGCTGGCGGCAGCTGGCAAGAGCCCGGCGCTCGACTTCCAGGCCGGCCCGGTCGACAACACGGCCGTTGCCGTCAATGGCGGCCGGCGCAGTGCCGCCGTCTACCGCCTTGGTTTCGAAGCCAGCTACGAACTCGATTTCTGGGGCCGCATTGACAGCCGGATCGCCGGCGCCAAAGCCGACGCAGCCGGCCAGCGCTTCGAGGCGGGTGTTGCACGAATCGCGATTGCCGACGAGCTGGCGCATCGCTATTTCGATGTTGCGGAAGCCGACGAAGTGCTGGCGCTGCTGCAGCGTCGCGCTGCCTTGGCCGATGAGCGAAGGACCCTGGAAACGGCGCGTCAGGCCGCAGGACGCACCGATGCCGGGCCGGTGCTCGAAGCGCAGCGCGCGCGCAATGAACTGCAGAACGAACTTGCCGACTGGCGGCAGCGGCGGCAGCAGGATGTCTGGCAATTGGCCTTGCTGTGCGGCGAGTTGCCGGAAGCTTTCAGGCTTGAAGCCAGTCCGCTACGGCAGGCGATACAGAGGCCAGCGGTGCCATCTGGCCTGCCATCGTCGCTATTGCAGCGCCGGCCGGATCTGCAGGCTGCAGCGTCGCGACTGCAAGCCGCGCAGGCGCAGATCGGCCTTGCCTGGGCCGAACAGTTTCCGCAGATCCGGCTGACCGCCGAGTTGGGCGTCGCCAGCGATGTGCTGCACCGAGTGCTGTCCGGCGCGATCCTGCCGTTCGGCATCGGCCCGTCGATCAGCCTGCCGCTGCTCGACGGTGGCGCTCGTGCAGCCAGACTCGATGCCAGCCAGCAGGCGGCCGAGATCGCCGAGATCGAATACCGCAAGGCGGCGCTGGCTGCGTTCGCCGATGTCGAGCAGGCGCTGCAGGCGCGAGCCGATGCCGATAACCGACAGCAGCAGTCCGATCAAACCATGGCCCGGCAACAGCAGCTCGCCCAGCGCAGCGACGCGCAACAGCAGGCCGGCCGCAGCAGCCGGATCGATGCGATCGCTCTGGAATCGGCCCGGCTCGCAGCCGAGCAGCTGGCTGTCGATCGCTATCGCCAGCAGCTCGACGCGCTGCTCGCGCTGCATGCCGCGCTCGGCGGCGGCTGGTCCGCGCCGGACCTTGCTCTGGTCATACCGACCAGTGCCATCAACGAACCCAGCAACGGACAGGCACACCCATGAACAACTATCGCGGCCCTGAATTCCAGCAGGTTGAAACCGTGCATTGGCGCGATCTGGAAGCGCGCGGCGGCTTCCAGCCGCGCCAGCAGCCGCTGCTGGTCAAGGGCGCGGTCGAGCGCTGGCCGGCTTCGCAGCAATGGACCTTCGACAAGCTCGCCGAGCTGCGCCGGCCGGATGGTTCGGAGGTGGTGACCAGCTTCCAGAACGGGCTGGTCGAGCAGGGCGTGACCCGGGAGCCGGTGATCCAGCCAGTGGCGCCCTACCTGCGCAAGCT
>NZ_JAHFRY010000027.1:0-31068 GCF_023266035.1 Nevskia sp. | reverse complement strand
TCCGCGCCGGCCGCATCGACGACATCGGCCTGCTGCCGAACCACAAGCGCCAGCTGCTGGCGGCAGGCGAGCGTTTCCATCTCGACTGGAATTACCTGAAGACCTTCACCGCCGATCAGGTCTATCTCGCCCAGTGGTACATCCTCAACGAGTTCCCGGCGCTGCGCGAACACTTCGAGATCAGCCAGCTGTGGCCCGGCTTGCGGCGCACCTGGGAGTACACCTTCATCGGCCCGGCCAACACCGTCACCGGCCTGCATTACGACTTCCCGAACAACTGGTTCTGCCAGGTCACCGGCGTCAAGGAATTCCTGCTGTTTCCGCCCGACCAGAGCGCGCAGATGTGCAAGTCGCGCAAGTACGACTGGGGCGCGACCCTGAGCGACATCGACATCTCGCGGCTCGACGAGCAGCCGGTCGAGCGCGAAAGCTTCGCCAAGGCTGAAGGCCTCTACGCGCGCGTGGAAGCCGGCGATGCGCTGTTCGTGCCGAGCCGCACCTGGCATGCCGTGGTGTCGCTGGAGCCGTCGATCAGCCTTGCGGTGTTCGGCCTGACGCCCTGGGAAATCCTTGCCGGCGGTCTGCCGTCGGAAACCCGGGCGCTGCTGCATCGCCTGCATCTGTATCGCTGGGGCAATTGCACTTGCCATCGCATGCAGCAGGCGCCCGCCTCGCAAGGAGCGCTGACATGAATACCAATGCCTGGCTCCTGATGGCCCTCGCGATTTCCGGCGAGATCGCCGGCACCAGTTTCCTCAAGCTCGCCAACGGCTGGGAGCGGCCCTGGGCTTGGGTCGGCGTCGGTACCGGCTTCGGACTCGCCATGCTTCTGCTGGGGCAGTTGCTGAAGAAGCTGGATGTCAGCGTGGTCTACGCGATCTGGAGCGGTGTCGCCATCGCGCTGATCGCGGTGGTCGGCGCCGTGGTATTCGGCGAGGCCATGAGCTGGCGGCGCGCCGCGGGCCTGGTGGCGACCATCATCGGCATCGTGCTGCTCCAGCTCGACGCCAAAACGGCGTAGACCCCATGCAAACGACGCCATCCCTCCTCACTGAGTCCCATGCCGGGTCCTATGGCGGCCCCAGTTTTCGCCGGGTCGAGCAAAGATCCTGGGCCGAGTTCAGCCGGCGCGGCGAGGATCTGAGCAAACGCGTCCGCCCGCTGCTCATCAAGGGCGCGATCAGTCACTGGCCGGCGACGCAGCGCTGGACCTTCGAGCAGCTCGCCGCCTTGCGCCGCCGCGACGGCTCCGAGGTGAAGACCCGTTTCCAGATCGGCATCGCCGAGCAGGGCGAGTCGCGTCAGGACGTGATCCAGCCGATCGCGCCCTACTTGCTGTCGCTCGCGCGTGCGCAGCGGGATGCCTTCGCGGCCGGAGACGATCAGCGCGGCCTGCTAAGTGCCGGCCAGCACGCCGGGCTGTCGCCGAGCAATGTCTTCCGGCTCGACTGGTCGTACATGAAAACGCTGCCTCGCGATCAGCCCTATATCTCGCTGTGGCACATCCTCAAGGAGTTTCCGCCGCTCAAGGACGATTTCAGGATCGCCGAAATCTGGCCGGGCCTGCGCTGGGACTGGGCCTACACCTTCCTCGGCCCTGGCAAATCGGTGACCGGCTTTCATTACGACTATCCGAACAACCTGTTCTGTCAGGTCAGCGGCGCGAAGGAATTCCTGCTCTTTCCGCCGGACCAGAACGCGTACATGGCGCCATCCTCCAAGTACGACTGGGGCGGCAAGATGAGCCACGTCGATATCACGCGCCTGGACGAGCAGCCCGAACGCGCGGCGATGTTTGCGCAAGCCAGCGGCCTGTACGCGCGCGTCGAGTCCGGCGACGCCTTGTTCGTGCCGCGACGTACCTGGCACGCGGTGGTGTCATCGATCCCGTCGGTGAGCCTCGCCGTGTTCGGGCTGACGCCCCGGGAGCTGGTCGTGGACGGCGTCCCTTCGGGCGTTCGCGCCGCCCTCCACGCCGTGGGTTTGTACGGCCGCGGCAACTGCACCTGTCATGGCAAGGCGGCTCCCGATACGCAGCCCGCTGTACCCGAAGCGCCCTAGAGAACGCCCATGGAAAGGCTGCTCCGATCGACACTTGCGGGACTGGTTTCGCGCGGCAGCCTCGAAGTACACACCGCCAGCGGCGCACGCTTCGCGGTCGGCGATGGCACGGGTACGCCGGTGGCGATTCGATTCACCGACGCGAACGCGCAGTGGGCGTTCCTGCTGGACCCCGAGCTGCGCTTCGGCGAATTGTTCATGGACAGCCGACTGTGCGTGGAACAGGGTTCCCTCTACGAACTCGTCTGCCTGCTGATGATCAACGCCGGACAGGCACCCGATAATCCCTGGCTGGATGTCGTCGATCGTCTGCGCTTCAGCCTGCGCCGTTGGAAGCAGCGCAACGACCGCCGTCGCTCGCAGCGCAACGTCGCCCATCATTACGATCTGGATGCCGCGTTGTACGCCCTGTTCCTCGATCAGGACCGGCAGTATTCGTGTGCCTACTTCGAGCATCCGGAACAGGACCTCGAAGCCGCACAACTCGCCAAGAAGCGGCACATCACCGCCAAGCTGCACCTCGAACCGGGGCAGCGCGTGCTGGATATCGGCTGCGGCTGGGGCGGACTGGCGCTGTATCTGGCCGATGTGGCGCAAGCCGGCCGGGTGCTGGGCATCACCCTGTCCGAAGAGCAGATCAAAATCGCGTTGAAGCGGGCCAGGCAACGAGGGCTCGACGAGCGTGTCGAGTTTCGCCTCGCGGATTACCGCGAACTGAGCGAGCGTTTCGACCGCATCGTCTCGGTGGGCATGTTCGAGCACGTGGGGCTGCCGCACTACGACGCCTACTTCAGTCATTGCCGTCGTCTGCTGAAAGACGACGGCGTGATGCTGTTGCACACCATTGGCGTCTCCGGACCTCCGGCACATGCCGACCCCTGGATCGACAAGTACATCTTCCCTGGCGGCTACGTGCCGGCACTGTCGGAAATCCTGCCGGCCATCGAGCGCGCCGGCCTTGTGGTCACCGACGTCGAAGTGCTGCGCCAGCACTACGCCAAAACGCTGCGCGCCTGGCGCGAACGGTTTATGGCGCGCCGCGACGAGGCGGTCGCGCTGCGCGACGAGCGCTTCTGTCGCATGTGGGAATTCTTCCTCGCCTTCTGCGAGGCGGCGTTCCGTCACGAAACACTGGTCGTGTTCCAGATCCAGTTGGCGGTGCGTAACGACAGCTTGCCGTTGACACGCGCCTACATCGCGCAGAGAGAAACGGTTCTACGGTTCGTAGAGCCGGGCCAGATTCCCTGACTGGATCTAGCGTCCGCTGACCATGCGGCGCAGCACGCCGTCCTTGAGCACGTAGTGGTGGTGTAGCGCGGCCAGCGCATGCGCGGCGATCAGCGCCAGCAGCAGCCAGCCGGTGTTCTCGTGCCAGGCATGGATGCTGTCGGCCAGCTCGCGGTTCTTGTCGAGCAGCGCCGGCATCGGCAAGCCCCAGAAGTTGGCGGTGCGGCCACGGGCTGAGACGTACAGCCAGCCGAGTAGCGGCTGCGCCATCAGCAAGCTATACACCGTGGCATGGCTCAGGTGGCCGATCATCCGTTTGACCGGATCGGTGATCAGCGACGGCATCGGATGCCACCAGCGCCATAGCAGGCGCAGGCCGTTCAGCAGCAGCACGCTGAGGCCCAGGCTCTGGTGGAAGCCGACGATCAGTTTCTTCTGCTCCGGATCTTCGAGATCGGCACCGATCAGCACGCTGACGAACACGGCGATGATCGCCAGCACCGTGAACCAGTGGATCGCACGGGTCACCGGGTGCAGAGCATCGCCGGATTCTTCCGCTGCCAGTTCGGTCAGAGAGTCGGAAGCTTTATCGAGGGTGCTCACTTCAGTGTCTGCAGGAAGGCGATCACATCGGCCCGCTCGCCAGCATCCTTGACGCCTGCGTAGCGCATCTTGGTGCCGGGAATCGCACCCTTCGGATTCGGCAGATAGGCCTCCAGCTGCTCCGGCGTCCAGACGAAATGCGAAGCCTTGTTGGCGTCGGAGTAGTCATAGCCGGGCACCGTGCCGGCGGTCCGGCCGACCAGCCCGAACAGCACCGGGCCTTTGCCGTTCTTGCCGCCGGCGGTGGAGGTATGGCAGTCCGAGCATTCGTCGTCGAACACCTGGGCGCCGCGCTTGGCGTCGCCTGCGGCAGACGCGCCGCCGGCCAGCATCAGCAGGATCAGCGCGGCGTATCGGATCGGGCTGTTCATCAATAGGCCAGCCAGGCGAACAGCAGGAAGGTGTCGTTGGCGTTGGCGTTGCGGCCATCGCCGTTGTAGTCGGCACCGCCACCGTTGAAGTGGAAGTAGTGCGTGTACTGCGCGGCGAAGCGGACGTTCAGGTAGGGATAGAGGAAGGAGTCCTTCTTGCCCAGCGGTGTCCAGTCAGCCTGCAGCACATAGCCGCTGGAGTTCGGGCTGCCGCTCGCCGAGCCGTCGATATCGCCGGCCGGATAGCGCACGGCGTCGGTCGTGCCATGGGTCGAGAACGCGCCGACCGTCGCGCCGTAGGTGCCGGCGTAGTAGTACGAGCTGCTGGCGTTGAACGAGTTCAGGAACTGCTTGCGGGCTCCGGCATCACCGGCACCGAAGCTCGAGTTCAGCGTCTGCCGTTCGTAGATGTCGGCGACATAGGCGCTCAGGTGATGGCGCTTGTTCGGCGTGTACTGCCAGCTGCCGTCGAAGCCGACATCGGTGTACTGGTCGCGGCCGTTGTTGCGGTCGTATCCGGGATAGAGCGCGTCATGCATGCCGAAGCTGCCGATGTGGAAGAACGATTTGCCGATGTTCTTCTGCAGCGCCACGCGCCAGTAGGGCGCCACGCTGGCGAGCTTGTCTTCGTTGTCGACGCCGATGTTGATGCGCATCTGATGGCCGAGGCCGTTGTAGCCGCCGGCCTCCAGATACAGCAGGTCATCGATCATCGTGTAGGCCGTCAGGCCGACGACCTGATGCTCGAGTCCGCCTTCGAGCTGCGTGGCCGCACCCGGTGCCGGCGCCAGGCCGCTGCTGGTGTACGGGTAACGCCAGACCGGCGTCGTGTTGTAGATGTCCTGAACCATCGGGTTGTTGTTCAGGCTCAGGCCGTAGACCACGTCCTTGCCGAGTACCGCCGTCGAGCGGGCATAGCGGATATCGGTGTGATCGAGCCCTGATGCCTGGGCCACGCCGTCATAAGTCACCTGAACGAAGGCGCCGAGGTTCGGTGCGATGCGGCCCGCGTAGAAGATGCTGGTCTCGTTCAGCGAGCTGTTGTGGTTCTCGCCGAAATGCTCGGCCGCGCCGCCAGGCTGGCCCTGGTTGGTATTGGTGAACTGCAGGATGGCCTGGCCGGAGATCGGAAAGAAACCGGCACCGCTCGAATAACCGAGCAGCTTGAAGTTGCGTCCTTCCTGGGTCAGCTGCGGGCCGAGGCTGCCTTCATGGCAGGAGGCGCAGGCCTGGCCGGTCTGCTTCGCATAGCTCGGCAGCGCCTGGGCCGGAGCCGACCACAGCAGCGGTGCGGCAAGCACGGCGAGTGCCGGCAGCAGGTGGCGAACGGGCGCCGCAAGGTACTGCGCGAGGCGTAACTTCATAGTAGGCTGCTCGGACGAAAGTAACTGATTTTCCAGCGGTTGTTGCTGTTCGCGCGGATTGTGCGGGGCGCTTCCTTACGAAATGCTTTCGATCGTTCCGGCCGTGGTTTCGGGGCGCCGGACGGTCCTGCGATCAGGGATGAACGATGCGGATACTGCTGGTCGAGGACGATCTGCTGATCGTCGATGGTCTGAGCCGGGCACTGCGCCAGCGCGGCCACGTGGTCGACGCCCTGAACCGCGGCGAAGGCGTGCTCGAGGCCTTGCGCGAGCCGGTGCACGATCTGCTGCTGCTCGATCTCGGGTTGCCGGATATCGATGGCCTGAAAGTGCTGACTGCGCTGCGCAAGCGCCACGCCTCACTGCCGGTGCTGGTGCTGACCGCGCGCGATGCCATCGAAAGCCGGGTGGCCGGGCTCAATGCCGGTGCCGACGACTATCTGACCAAGCCGTTCTCGATCGAGGAACTCGAAGCCCGGCTGCGGGCGTTGGCACGCCGCAGCGGCCGCGTGCTCAAGGGCCAGAGCCGGATCGGCGGCCTGCTGCTCGATCTGGACCAGCGCCACGCCGAACTCGATGGCCGGCCGCTGGCGCTGACGCCGCGCGAATACGGCGTGCTTGAAGTGCTGATGCAGGCCGAAGGCCGCGTGGTCAGCAAGCCGGCGCTGCGCGAAGCGCTGTGCAACTGGGACGATGATCTGAGCAGCAGCGCGCTCGATGTTCATGTGCACCGGCTGCGGCGCAAGGTCGAGCCGGGCACGGTCGAGATCCGCACCGTGCGCGGCTTCGGCTATCTGCTGCGCGAAACCTCGCCGGCAGCGGCTCCGGATAGCGGAGCCTTGCAATGAGCCTGCGTCGCGCGCTGCTGTTGCGGCTGCTGGTTCCGGTGGCGCTGTTGCTGATTCTGAACAGCGCGCTGGCCTATGGCCTGACCCTGCATTACGCCAATGCGATCTATGACAGCTGGCTGTACGACATTGCCCACACGGTGTCGCTGGAAGTCGGCGAGGACGGCCCCGAGGTCGCCCATACCGACGAGATCGAACAGCAGCTGAAGACCTGGAAGACCGGCGACAGCGATTACTACTCGATCACCGTCGACGGCCGGATCATTGCCGGCGATGTTGATCTGCCGCCCGAGCCGACGCGGGTCGAACACTTCGCCGACGACGCCTATCTCTACGATGCGCAGCGCAACGGTCTCGATCTGCGGCTGATGACCTTGAACGTGCCGGCCAGCAGCGAGCACCCGGCGCTGGTTGTTCGCGTGGCCCAGGATCGGCGCGTTCGCTATCAGCTGGCCGAGGAAATCTTCTACGCCGTCGCCGTCCCGGCGGTGCTGCTGTTGCTGGTCGCCGTGGTGCTGATCGGTGTGGCGATCCGTTCCAGCCTCAAAGGCATCGATCTGTTGACCGTACGGCTGGCCACGCACCCGGAGGGCAAGCCGCTGGCGATCGATCCATCCGCCTTGCCGAGGGAGTTGCGCGGCATGACCTCGGCGTTCTCGGGCCTGGTCGAACGCAACAACACGCTGCTGGCTGCGCAGCGCCAGTTCGTCGCCAATGCCGCGCATCAGCTGCGTAGCCCGATGGCCGCGACCCAGCTGCATCTGGATGGCGTCGAACATGCCGACAACCCGGCAGACAGACAGCGCAGCCTGGCCCAGTTGCGTCGTTCGGTGGAACGGTCGAACCGGCTGGCCAATCAACTGCTGTCGCTGGCGCGCCTGGAACCCGGCACCCGTTTGCCGATCCCGATGACGGCCGTCGATCTCGGTGACACCACGCGCGCTGCCGGCACCGATTACGTGCCGCTGGCGATCAATCGCGGCATCGATCTGACCCTCGATCTGCCGACAGAGCCGGTGCTGATTCGCGGCCACGCCTTGCTGCTGCAGGAAGCGCTGTCGAACCTGATCGACAACGCCGTTCGCTATCACCCGGGCAATGGCCAGATCGAGCTGGGCGTGGCGATGCACGATGGCCTTGCCGTGGTCACCGTGCAGGACGATGGCCCCGGCGTCGATCCGGCCTTCGCCACGCAGCTGTTCACCCGTTTCGCCCGCAGCGACGAAGGCCGTGGCGATGGTGCAGGCCTGGGTCTGGCGATCGTGCGCGAGATCGTCGAACTGCATCGCGGCAGCGTTCGCGCCGAGCCTGGCCATGAAGGGCGAGGGCTGTGCATCCGGCTGGCGTTTCCGCTGGTGTAGGGCGCTCAGTCCCTAGTCGCGGCGTTGATGCCATCGATCGCGACGCGGCAGGTCTGCACCAGTTCGTCGTCGTTGATCACGTAGGGCGGCATCAGGTAGACGATGTTGCCGAGCGGCCGCAGCAGCACGCCGTGTTCGAGGCCGTGGCGGTAGACGCGCAGGCCGCGTCGTTCCTCGGCCGGATAGGGCTCGCGCTTGCGTGGGTTCTTGGCCAGCTCCACCGCCAGGATCATGCCCTGCTGGCGGATATCGATGACGTTGCGATGATTGGCGACTTCGCTCATCAGGCCCCAGAGCCCGGCAGCGGTCGCGCGGTTGCGGGCGGTCCAGTCGTCGGACTCGAAGATGTCGAGCGTCGCCAAGGCGGCCGCGCAGGCCAGCGGGTTGCCGGTGTAGCTGTGCGAATGCAGGAAGGCGCGCTGGGCGCTGTGATCGTCGTAGAAGGCTTCGAAGACCGTGTCGGTGGTCATCGTCACCGCCAGCGGCAGGGTGCCGCTGGTCAGGCCTTTCGACAGGCACATGAAGTCCGGCGTGGTCTGGCTCCATTCATTCGCAAACATCCGTCCGGTGCGGCCGAAGCCGACCGCGATCTCGTCGGCGATGTAGTGCACGCCATGCCGTGTGCAGGCCTCGCGCAGCAGCTTCAGGTAGATCGGGTGATACATGCGCATGCCGCCGGCGCACTGCACCAGCGGCTCGACGATCACCGCTGCCGTTTCATGTGCGTGCTTGGCCAGCGTTTCTTCCATCAGCCGGAAGCGGCGCCGTGTGTAGTCCTCCCAGGCTTCGCCCGGCGTGCGATCGAAGCAGTCCGGCGACGGCACCACGATCGGCTGCATCAGCAGTGGCTGGTAGCTGTCGCGATACATGCCTTCGCCGCTGACCGCGAGCGCGCCCAGGGTTTCGCCGTGATAGCTGTTGCCCAGCGCGATGAACTTGGTCTTCGCCGGTTTGCCGGAGTTGCGCCAGTAATGCGCGCTCATCTTCAGCGCCACTTCGACGGCGCTGCTGCCGTTGTCGGCATAGAAGCAGCGCGTCAGACCCTTCGGCGCGATCTTGACCAGCCGCTCGCTGAGTTCGACGACGGGCTGATGGGTGAAGCCGCCGAGCAGCACGTGATCGAGCCGGTCGAGCTGGGCCTTGAGCCGCTCGACGATCACCGGATGGCGATGACCGAACAGGTTGGTCCACCAGGAGCTGACCGCATCGATATAGCGCTTGCCATCGAAATCGGTCAGCCAGACCCCTTCGGCGGACGCGATCGGCACCAGCGGCAGCGCGCCGCCGGCTTCGTGGTCCTTCATCTGCGTGCAGGGATGCCAGACATGCGCGAGGGAGCGCTGCATCCAGTCGGAATTGCTCATGAAATGCTTTTGAAAGTGAGGCGTCAGTAGAGGGTATCGAGCGCGAAACCTTAGCATCCGCTTGCTGTTTCGCGTGCTTGGCTTTGCCCGACGCCTGAACCTTTCGCCATCAACACAGGTCGATGGCGGGTACCGTGACGATCGTCCGGCGATTCAGATCAGAAACCTCACAGGGAAAGTGCCCATCATGGATAGCGCCGCCAGCCGCGTGCCGATTGTTTCAGGCCGCATGTTCTTCACGGCGCTTGCCGTTGCCGTCGCCTGTTCAGCTTGTGGCGGTGGTGGTGCAGGTTCGTCGACGTCGCCGGGCACGACGATCCCCGCCGACTTCGTCAAGCAGACCATCGATCTGTCCGCCTACCCGGACGCGGTCTGCAATGACGGCTCGCCGGCGATCTTCTACATCCAGCGGGGGCTCGGCACTGC
Organism: Nevskia sp.; assembly: GCF_023266035.1. Classification (GTDB taxonomy): domain Bacteria; phylum Pseudomonadota; class Gammaproteobacteria; order Nevskiales; family Nevskiaceae; genus Nevskia. The sequence goes on along the minus strand of NZ_JAHFRY010000027.1, from coordinate 21,443 downwards.
GGCGGCTGCCAACGCCAACAAGACGGTGATCGGGCTGCAGGGCGGGGGCTATTGTCTGAGCGATGCGGACTGCAGCCTGCGGCCATCGGACCTGATTTCGTCGACGGGCTATTCCGACCAGACGGCAGCCGAAGGTCTTCTCTCCAGCGATCCCAGCAACGACACGTTCCGGAGCTGGAACCGCGTTCGCGTGCCGTACTGCAGTTCCGATTTCTTCAGCGGCGACATCGGCCCCACCGGCGGCACGACCAACTTCCGGTTTCGCGGCGCCAAGATCGTTGCCGCCGTGGTGCAGACCCTGAATCGCCAGTACGGCATCGGCAAGGCCGGCGATACGGTGATTCTTGCCGGTGGTTCAGCAGGCGCGGTGGGCGCGTTCATCAATGCCAACCGGGTGCGCGCGTCGCTGCCCGGTGCCTCCGTACTGACCTTGATCGACGCCGGTGTCTATCCGGACGTTGCGCCGCCGATGCCGGGAACGCCGCCACGGACATCGGTGCGCGATCTCGGCGCCATCGGCATCAGTTACTGGAACGGCCAGGTCGACGCCGACTGCGCGGCCGCCAATCCTGGCAGCCCCGGCCTCTGCTATCTGTTCGAGCATGCCCAGTCGAGTTTGCGGACCCCGTTCTTCATCGCCCAGAACGAGCGTGACGCGGTCGGCATCGTCAACGTCGGCCTGCTGGAAAGCAAAGCTCAGATCAACGACCCCACCGTCGCCAGCTGGATCAACGCCACCTATCTGCCGGCGATCGTCAACATCCTGCAGCCGCTCGGCATGAGTGGCGGGCAGGGCGTGTTCGCGGTCTGTCAGGACCCGGATATCCACACGTTGTCGTCCGACGCCACGCTGTGGACTACGCCGGTGGCCGAGGTCGGCGGTGTGGCGCTCAAGGATGCGGTGGCGTCCTGGGTTGCCGGTGGTGGTGCCGCGACGCGGGCAGAGAGCTCCGCGCCGTGCACTTTCCCCTGAACGACCGACGGCCTTGCTGCGTCGACGCCGAACACCGATTGAGCCCGGTGTCCGGTTCGCCGCCTTGACGCAGGGTTCGACGGCTTCCCGGTTCAGCGCGGCAGCCGCCGGGCCAGGAAGCTGCGGATGTCGCTGGCGATCTCCTGGACATGGGTTTCCAGCGCGAAGTGGCCGGCATCGTAGAGATGCACTTCGGCATCCGGGTTGTCGCGCTTGAATGCTTCGGCGCCAGCCGGAATGAACAGCCGATCGTTGCGGCCCCAGACAGCCAGCAGCGGCGGCCGGTGTTTGCGGAAGTAAGCCTGGAAGCGCGGATACAGCTTCACATTGCTCTGGTAGTCGAGAAACAGGTCGAGTTGGATGTCCTCGTTGCCGGGCCGCGCGAGGAATGCCGAATCGAGCAGCCAGGCTTCCGGTGCGACCAGGCTCGGATCCGATGCTCCGTCGAGATATTGGTAGCTGCGGATCGCCTCCGGCTTCAGGAAATCCCGCAGCAGTGCGCGGTTGGCGGCGATCGGTTCACGCCAGTAGTTGCGGATGGGGTCCCAGTCGCTGCCCAGCCCTTCCTCGTAGGCATTGCCGTTCTGCGAAATGATCGCGGTGATCCGTTCCGGGTGGGCCAGCGCCAGCCGCAGGCCGATCGGCGCGCCGTAATCGAAGATCTGGATCGCGTAGCGGCGCAGAGCGAGCACGTCGGTGAAGCGGTCGATGGTGGTCGCCAGTTGGTCGAAGGTATAGCGGTACTTCGCGCGATCCGGCGCGTCCGATAGCCCGAAGCCGGGCAGGTCCGGCGCCACCACGTGGTAGCGATCGGCGAGTAATGGGATCAGCTCGCGATACATATGCGAGGAGGTCGGAAAGCCGTGCAGCAGCAGGATGACTGGCGCCTTCGGATCGCCGGCTTCGCGATAAAAGATGCGCAGGCCGTCGACTTCGGCATAGCGATGATGGACTGCAACGGGTGCGGCGCTGGTGGCGTGTTCGCTGGCGGCTGGGGCGGCACCGGCCGGATTGGCAAGGGCGGCGGCGCCAAGCAGCAGGCCGGCGAGGAGGCGTGGGACGAGCATAGGGAACTCCAATGGCGAGGAATGGTTAAGTAACCTTAATAATTAACTTATAAAGGTTACAAGACGTAGCCTACACGTTTTGTGTAACCTTTCAAGTAATATTTAGTGGTTACAAATCATTCATGGAGCTCATCCGATGATCAGCACCGTTGCTGGTAGCGCCGAAACTGGCCCCTCACCGATCCCGCTGTTTATCGCCGACCACCCGGCGCTCGATTTCGTCAATACGGCCTTCGGTATCGGCGCGGCGGCGGTCGAATGTCTGAATGACGATGCGCAGGTGATCGCTTGGCTGCGGAGCGCCGGCTTCCTCGATCGCGAAATGGTGGTGCAGCAGCTTGGCAAAACAGGCGAATTGCTGACCGCGACGCTGGCGCTGCGTGCCGTTGCCAGCGAATTGCTGGCCAGCCGCAAGGCCGGCGAGGCCACCGATCCGGCGCTACTCAATCGCCTGATGGCGCGCGGCGGCCGGTATCGGCAACTGCAATGGCCGGCCGACGGAGCGCCGGTCTGCCTGCATCGGCAGCGAGTCGAAAGCGTCGAAGATCTGCTGGTGCCGGTCGCGGAAGCGATTGCCGAGCTGCTGGCCGACGGCGATTTCGAGCTGGTGCGCCGCTGCGAGAACCTGGATTGCACACTCTGGTACTACGACCGCACCAAGGCGCACCGGCGTCGCTGGTGCAGCATGGCGGTCTGCGGCAATCGGATGAAGGTGGCGGCCTTTCGCGCTCGCCAGCGAGCCGAATAAGTCTTTAGAGGGCTTTCACCAGCACCATCGACTTGCGCTGCCAGTTGTACATCCGCGCCTTGCTGGCCGGCAGGTCGTCCAGCGTGCTGGCGACGAAGCCATGCTCGATGAACCAGTGCGGCGTGTGGGTGGTCAGCGCGAACAGGCGCTGGATGCCGAGCTTCACGGCCGATTCCTCGGCGCGTTTCAGCAGCGCTTCGGCACGGCCTTCGTTGCGGTAGTCCGGATGCACGGCGACGCAGGAAAACTCGGCCATCGAATCGGCCGGAAATGGAATCAGCGCGCTGCAGGCGATCACCGTGCCGTCACGAACCATGACATCGAACAGGCTGATCTCGATTTCCAGCTGCTCGCGCGAACGCGGCACCAGCACGCCGCTGGCTTCCAGCGGCTGGATCAGCGCCAGAATGCCGCCGACATCCTCGATGCTCGCTTCGCGCACCGCTTCGTAGTTTTCGTCGGCATAGAACATCAGGCCGCAGCCGTCGCGGGTGTACAGCTCGCGCAGCAGCGCGCCACTCGGGTCGGCGCCGATCAGGTGCACGCGCTCGACGCCGCCGCGGCCGGCCGCCAAGGCCGACTGCAGCAACGCCCGATCTTCGGCCGACAACGAAGCCTGGATCGCTTCGCTGGCGACGAGGCGTTCCGCGTCACCGAGCGGTAGCTGGCCGGCATCGCCGGTGTCGTTGGCGAGCTGCCAGCTGTCCGGGTCGGCGTTGAGCAGGAACATCAGCTTGTCGGCCTTCAGGCCGATGGCCACGGCCTGGGCGACATCGCCGGCACGCAGATTGAAGATTTCGCCGGTCGGCGAATAGCCGATCGGGCTCAGCAGCGCGATGCGGCCTTCGTCGAGCACGTTGCGGATCGAAGCGATGTCGGCACGCCGCACTTCGCCGGTCAGCAGGTGATCGACGCCGTCGCGGACGCCGACCGGCCGCGCGGTGATCCAGTTGCCGCCGGCCACTTTCAGCCGCGCGCCGCCCATCGGCGTGCTCGCCAGGCCGGTCGACAGCCGCGCCTCGATATCCATGCGCAGGATGCCGACCGCCGCCTTGACGCAGTCCATGGTCGCCGCATCGGTGATCCGCAAATCGCCGGAAAACTGCGCAGCCAGACCGTGGGCGGCGAGCTGGGCTTCGATCTGCGGACGGACGCCGTGGACCAGCACCAGCTTGACGCCGAGGCTGTGCAGCAGCGCCAGGTCGTAGATGAAACGCTCGAAATCCGGACGCAACGCGGTTTCACCACCGAACGCGACCACGAACACGCGATCGTTGTGCGCGTGGACATACGGGGCTGCGCCGCGCAGCGCGGCAACGAAGTCATCGGGGTTCATGGCGAAGATTATAGGGGTCGGCGATGTCCCACCTGCGCCGAACGCGGCCTGAATTTCTCTTTGCCGGCGGGGCTCAAGCCTATAATCCGCGCCATGACACCTCCGTACGATTACGAGGCGCTGGACGCCTTGATGAAGCAGGTCGGCTATGACGACGAGTCCTCGTCCTTCCACGGCAGCCTGTGTGGCGCGCTGTGCCGGCAGAAGCCGGACGAGATCGATCCCGTCGCGCTGCTCGACGCTCCCGAATACACGCCCGATGGTCGCGACCGCGAGCAGCTGGTTCGTCTGCGCGACGACACCATCGCCGCGTTGACCGATCTGCACTCGGCGTTCATGCCGCTGCTGCCCGGCGATGACGATCCGCTCGCCGACCGCGCCCGGGCGCTCGGCGCCTGGTGCGAAGGCTTCCTGTACGGCCTCGCCGGGCGGATCAAGCTGAACCTGCGCGAATGCAGCGAAGAAGTGCGCGAGATCGTCAAGGACTTCACCGAATTCACCCGCACCTCGCTCGATTCCGGCGACGACGACGAAGGCGAGGAAAGTGCCTACGCCGAACTGGTCGAGTACATCCGGGTCGGTGCCCAGCTGGTGTTCATGGAACTGCACCCGCGCCTGGGCGCACCGGGTGCGTCGCCGACCATTCACTGAGCGACCGAAGACCATGCCCGCACCGACCGCTACCGAACTCGCCGAGTACGCTGCCCGCCGCGCCGCGCTGATCAAGGCGATGGGCCCGGATGGCCTGGCGATCATCCCGTCCGCGCGCGAAGTGATCCGCAACCGCGACAGCCATTACCGCTTTCGTCAGGACTCGGATTTCCTGTATCTGAGCGGCTTCCAGGAACCGGATTCGGTGCTGGTGCTGGCACCGGGCAACAAGGACGGCGAGTTCCTGATGTTCGTTCGCGCTCGCGATGCCGCGCGTGAAATCTGGGACGGCCGCCGCGCCGGGCCGGAAGGGGCGGTCAGCCACTACGGTGCCGATCAGGCCTTCGTGATCGATGAGCTCGACAAGCAGCTGCAGGGCCTGCTGTCCGGTCGTCGCCGGGTGTTCTACACCTTCGGCGAGCACCCGGAATGGGATCCGAAGATTGCCGCCGTGGTCCGCGAGATTCGCGAAGTGTCGCGCCGCGGCGCAGCCGCGCCGACCGATTTCGTGGCACTGGAAACCACGCTGCACGAGCAGCGGCTGATCAAGACCGAAGCCGAGCTGAAGCTGATCCGCCACGCCTGCCAGGTCACTGCCGGTGCCCATGTCCGGGCGATGCAGGCGACTCGGCCGGGCGGCTGGGAATGGGCGGTGGCCGCCGAGATCCATCACGAGTTCGAGCGCCACGACATGCAGTGCGGCTACGGCTCGATCGTCGGCGGCGGCGAGAACGCCTGCATCCTCCATTACAAGGAAAACGAATCGCAGCTCGACAGCGGCGACCTGCTGCTGATCGACGCCGGTGGCGAGTATCGCGGCTACACCGCGGACATCACCCGCACGTTCCCGATCAATGGCCGTTACAGCGGTGCGCAGAAGGCAGTCTACGAAGTGGTGCTCGCCGCGCAGCTGGCAGCCATTGCCGAGTTGAAAGCAGGCAACGCTTCCTCGCGTCCGCACGAAGTGGCGACCCGGGCGCTGACCGAAGGCATGGTCGCGCTCGGTCTGCTCAAGGGCGATGTCGACACCCTGATCGAGGAAGGCAAGCATCGCCAGTTCTACATGCACGGCACCGGCCACTGGCTGGGCCTGGATGTCCATGACGTGGGCCGCTACAAGCTCGACGGCGTCGCCCGCAATTTCGAGCCAGGCATGGTGATGACCGTCGAACCGGGCCTGTACATCGCGCCCGGCACCGAAGGTATCGATCCGCGCTTCCACGGCATCGGCATCCGCATCGAGGACGATGTGCTGGTGACGCATGGCGCGCCCGAGGTGCTGACCTCCGGTGTGCCGAAAGCTGTGGCCGAGGTTGAAGCAGTGATGGCGAGCCGCTGATTGGCTCGATGGATTCCGAGCCTGCCGACAGCGTCAAACCCGCGCCGGCCGAGCTCAAGGCTTTCGTCTGCGCGAACTGCGGCACCCACTTTGACGGCCATTACTGCCCGCACTGTGGGCAGGAAGCGCGGATCAAGGTTCCGACCGTTGCCAAGTTCCTCAGCGATCTCGCCGAGAAGTACTTCGGCATCGAAGGTCGGCTGCCGCTGACCCTGCGGATGATGTTCTTCCGGCCCGGCCAGATGACCGTCGACTATCTCGAAGGCCGGCGCCAGCGCTATCTGAGCCCGCTGCGCCTGTATCTCGCCGCCAGCGTGCTGTTCTTCGTCGGCCTGAGCCGGGTGCCGGGCATCGATATCGAGATCGGTCGCAGCGGCATCGAGATCACCACCCTGACGATGCGCGATGCCAGTATCGCGGCCCATACCGGCTTCGCGGCGATCGATGGCCAGGTGGCGCGCTTCATGAGCCTGTCGCTCGACGAACGCAGCCGCGTGCTGCGCGACGGCATGATCCGCAATGCGCCGCAGGCCTTGCTGCTGCTGATCCCGCTGTTCGCGGGCCTGCTCGCGGCGCTGTACCGGAGGCGCCTGTATGGCGAGCACCTGCTGTTCGCGCTGCACTTCCACAGCGTTGCGTTCCTGCTGCTGCCGCTGGGCCTAGTGCCCTGGCCGCAGCCGGCGCACGACCTGATCAACAACGGCTTGAACGCGCTGCTGGCTGCCGTGCTGTTCCTGATGCTGCGCCGGGTCTATGGCGGCGGCGTGTTGCTGAGCCTCGCAAGGGTGGGGGTCATCCTGATCGTCTACGCGCTGCTGCTGTCGGCCGCCGCACTCGCTGGCGTGTTGCTTGCGGTGGGGGGCTGATGGCCAGAAAACCACCTCCAAAGCTTGAACCGGCGCCGGTAGACGGTCCGTTCTGTCGCGATTGCGGCGCGCGTGCCGATATCAATTTCTGCCCGGTCTGCAGCCAGGAAACGCGGATCGAGATGCCGACGGTCGGTCATTTCGTCGCCGAGTTCGCCGAGCAGACCCTGGCCCTGCAGGGCCAGCTCTGGCGCACCCTGTATTCGCTGCTGTTCAAGCCGGGCCAGCTAACCCTCGATTACGTCGCCGGCCGCCGCCAGCGCTATGTGCGGCCCTTGCGCCTGTATCTGGCGATCAGCATCAGCTTCTTTGCGATGCTGGGAATCACGACCGGTGACGGCGCGTTCCTGCCGGACGATCTGCTGGTCGTCGACAGTCCCAAGGCCCACAGCGCCGAGGCAGGCGGCAATGCGCAGGCCGACAAGCAAGCCGCGGCCAAGCCGGCGAAATCGAAGGCTGTCGACAAACCCCTGGTCGCGCCGAAAACGGGCGATCCTGCCGTCGATGCCGAACTGCGGATCGAAGCGGCAGCGGCAGCGATAGAGGCAGCCGCCGAAGCCAAGGCGGAAGCGGTAGCGGCCGATGAAGAAGCCCGGCAGGAAGCGGCTGCTGCGCAGAAGGCCAAAGCCGAAGCAGAGAAGCATCCGCTCTCGACCGACAAGGGCGAGTCATCGGGGAACTTCAACACCGGCTACGCCAAGCTCGACGCCCGTCTCAACGAGCGTTTCGAGCGGCTGAAAGCACTGCCGAAATCGGAAATCACCGCGAGAGTCGTCAACGCCTTCCTGAACTACGCGCCGTTCGCGATGTTCCTGCTGCTGCCCTTGTTCGCGCTGTTCCTGAAGATCGGCTATCTGCGGCGCGGGGCGAATTACGCGATCCATCTGCTGTTCGCGGTCAACTACCATTCGTTCATCTTCTTTCTGCTGCTGATCGCGCAGCTGCCCTTGATCAACCGCTTCGACAATCTGCTCGGTTTTGTCGTGCCGGCCTATCTGCTGCTGGCCCTGCGCCGTGTTCATGGTGGCGGCTGGCTGTCGACCTCGCTGTTCACCGTGCTGCTGTCGATCGTCTATGTCGCGGCGCTGGCGGTGGTGATGGTGCTGTTCACCTTTCTTCCCTTGGCCCTGCTGTAACCGATGACTGTTGCCAAAAACCCAGCTGGAAACTTTTTTGACGTCGCGATCGTCGGCGGTGGCCTGGTCGGCGCCAGCCTCGCGGTGCGGCTTGCCGCCAGTTCGCTGCGCGTGGTGCTGATCGAAGCCGCCGCGCCGCCGATCAGCGCAGCCGCCTGGGATGAACGCTGCATCGCCTTGAACGAAGCCAGCCAGCGGATTCTCGCCAGCTTCGGCGTCTGGTCTGCGCTGAGCGGTGAAGCCGAGCCGATCCGCGCGACGCATATCTCCGAAAAAGGTCGCTTCGGCAGCACTCGCTTCAGCGCCGATGAAGTCGGGCTACCGGCACTCGGCTACAACGCGCCGCTGCGAGCGATCGGCGCGGTGCTGTCATCGGCGATGGCCGCCGCGCCCAAGCTCAAGCTGCTGCAACCGGCGCGGGTGGCGGCACTGGAAGAGTCGGCGGATCACCTCAGTCTGAATGTCGAGAGCGCCGACGGCGGCGTCGTCATCAAGGCCGCGCTGGTGGTCGCCGCCGATGGTGCGCAGTCGAGCATCCGGAAGTTGCTGGGTCTGGAAGCAACGACCCGCGATTACGCCCAGCACGCGATCGTTTCGGCGGTGCGTCTGTCACGGCCACATCAGGGTGTCGCTTACGAACGCTTCACGCCGGATGGCCCGATGGCGCTGATTCCGAAGCCGGACGATGCCGCGTCACTGGTCTGGACCGTGCCGTCGGCGAACGTCGAGTCCATGCTGGCCTGGACCGATGCCGAGTACCTGGAAGCTGCGCAAGCGACCTTCGGTGGACGCCTGGGTCGCTTCACTGCGCTCGGCAGCCGCAAGAGCTGGCCGCTGTCCCGGGTGATGAACGAAACCCTGGTCGGGCCGCGCACCGTGTTCATCGGCAATGCCGCGCAAAGCCTGCATCCCGTCGCGGCGCAGGGCTTCAATCTGGGCCTGCGCGACGTTGCGAACCTCGCCGAGCGGATCATCGGCGCGGCTGATCCCGGTGCCGAACAGCTGCTCGCGGATTACGCCGCGACCCGGCGCAGCGATCGCGAGCGCGTGTCCGGCTTCACCGATCTGCTGGTCCGCGCGTTCTCGAACCGCACGCCGGGACTCGCGCAAGCCCGGCATTGGGGCCTGGTCGCGGCTGATCTGCTGCCACCGGTGCGCGCTGCCTTGCTGCGTCAGCACCTAGGTCATCTCGGCTTGCCGGCCACTGGCCTTGGAGTGCCGCGATGAGCCGGCGTGTCGATTGCGATATCGCCGTCGTCGGTGGCGGGCCGGTCGGTGTCGTCGCCGCGCTGGCGTTGCGCGATGCCGGCTTCAAGGTGGTGCTGGTCGAGCGCGGTGCGGCACCCAAGCCGTTCGATGCTTCGCGCTATGACATCCGCGTCTATGCGATCGCGCCGGCTTCGGCGCGGCTGCTCGATCAGCTCGGCATCTGGCCGGAAATCGCCGCGACCCGGATCAGCCCCTACGCGCGCATGCAGGTCTGGCAGCGCGCAGCCGAACGCGGCCTGAGCTTCGATGCTGCCGACAGCGGCGCGGGCGCGCTCGGCTGGATCGTCGAACAAGGCTTGATTCTGTCGGCCGCCTGGAATCAGCTCGGCGCGCTGCCACGCCACGTCGGTGTCGAAGCGCTGGCCTTGCAATTGCCGGACGAGGACGATCGCCAAGGCCGCGCCAGCCTGCAGCTTTCCGATGGCACCGAGTTGCAGGCGCGGTTGATCGTCGCCGCCGACGGTGCCGATTCGCCGCTGCGCGAACGCGCCGGCATCGCCGTCACCAGCTGGCGCTACGCGCAGCAGGCAATCGTCGCGCAGCTGCTGATGTCGTCGGCGCAAGCGGCGACGGCCTACCAGCGCTTCCTGCCGACCGGCCCGCTGGCTTTCCTGCCGCAGGCCGATGGCCGGCATTCGATCGTCTGGTCGGCGGACAGTGAAGCGGCGACGGCACTGCTGGCGCTGGATGACACGAGCTTTGCGCGCGCGCTTGCCGAGGCCAGCCAGTACGCGCTCGGTGAGGTGATCGAAGCCGGCCCGCGCCTCGCATTCCCGCTGCGCCTGCTGCACGCCGAGGACTATCACCGGCCGGGGCTGGTGCTGGTCGGCGATGCGGCGCACGCGATTCATCCGCTGGCAGGGCAGGGCGCCAACCTCGGTTTCGCCGATGTTGCCCAACTGGCCAGCACGCTGTCGGCAGCGCGAGAGGCCGGACGCGACTGGGCTTCGTCACGAACCCTGGCCAGCTATACCCGTGCCCGCAAGGCCGCGAATCTGGAAATGCTGGCGCTGACCGATGCCCTGTATCGCGGCTTCGGCAACAGCCTGCCGGGCCTGCGGCAGTTGCTGGGCATCGGCCTGGAAGCGGTCAACAAGGTCGCGCCGGTGAAGGCGCTGCTGGCGACACAGGCACAACGCGGCGCGGGCTGATCGGCCTGCGCATCGGCTACACTTCACGCCGTAGGCAAGAGAGTCCGGGCAAGCCCGGCACCGAAGGCGCAATCCCCCCGGAATCGCTCAGGTCTAAGGATTGCCTGCTGTAGACACTCTGGAGAGCGCCCGCGCAGTCTGCGGGCCACCGAAGGCGCCAAACGCTCAGGTTCAAGGGACAGAGGGGGTGAGAAGCCAAGGTTTTGCGAGCACTGCTCGCATTGGCTTCGAACGCCGGAGCGAAAGCGACGGCCGGGCACAGGTCGTGCGTTACGCGATCTGCTTTTGCTTCGGTTGTTTGTGATCGCTACGCAACGCTCACCCAACACGATCTACGCACGACATGCTCAAAGCAACCGCGCTGCACGCCGAACATCTGCGCCTGGGCGCCAAGCTGGTCGACTTCGCCGGCTGGGACATGCCGATCCAGTACGCATCGCAGCTCGACGAGCATCACGCTGTGCGCAAGTCCGCCGGCATGTTCGATGTCGCGCACATGAGCGCCGTCGATCTGCAGGGCGCACGGACCCGCGAGTTCCTCCGCCTGCTGCTCGCCAACGATGTCGCCAAGCTGAAGACGCCGGGCAAGGCGCCCGCCGATGCCGTAGGCGTCGGTAAAGCCCTGTACAGCTGCATGCTCGACGAGCACGGCGGCGTCATCGACGATCTGATCGTCTACTTCATCGCCGAGGATGCATTCCGTCTGGTCGTCAACGCCGGCACGACCGACAAGGATCTCGCCTGGCTGCGCGCCAAGGCGCCTGCGTTCGGCGTTGACGTTGGTCATCGCAGCGATCTCGGCATCCTTGCGGTGCAAGGGCCGGAGGCGCGAGCGAAGGTCGATGCGCTGCTGCCGGCCGAGCTGGCTCGGGCTTGCGCCGGCCTGACGCCGTTCAGCGCCGCCTGGCTCGGTGACCGCTTCGTTGGCCGCACCGGCTATACCGGCGAAGACGGTTACGAGCTGATCCTGCCGCAGGCCGATCTGGTCGCGATCTGGACCGATCTGCTGGCTGCCGGCGTTGCCCCCTGTGGTCTCGGCGCGCGCGATACCTTGCGGCTCGAAGCCGGCATGAACCTGTACGGTCAGGACATGGACGAAACCGTCAGCCCGCTCGAATGCGGTCTGGCCTGGACGGTGTCATTCGCCGACGAAGGCCGCGCCTTCATCGGCCGCGCGGCACTCGAAGCCCAGCGCGCCGCGCCACCGCGTAAGTCCATCGGTCTGGTGCTTGAAGGCCGTGGCGTGTTGCGTGCCCACATGGCGGTACGCGCCGTGAACGGCGAGCTTGGCGAGACCAGCAGCGGCGGCTATGCGCCGACCATGAAAGGCTCGATCGCGATGGCCCGTGTCCCGGGTAGCGCGGTCGGCCCGTACGAAGTCGAGATCCGGGGCCAGTGGCTGCCGACGCGCGAAGTGAAGCCGCCGTTCGTGCGTCACGGAAAAGTTCTGGTTTAGCCGTCATTCCCGCGCAGGCGGGAATCCAGTTCTGATGCGGGTGATGGACCTGAAAACTAGATTCCCGCCTCCGCGGGAATGACGATCGAAAATGAAGCAGTCAGGAGATAGAAAATGAGCAATACGCCTGCCGAACTGAAGTACGCCAAGTCCCACGAGTGGGTGAAGAAACTGCCGGACGGCACCCTGCTGATCGGTATCACCGATCACGCCCAGGCTGCGCTCGGCGATCTGGTGTTCGTGGAAACCCCAAAGGTTGGCCGCAAGCTGGCCGCCAACGAAGCCTGCTGTGTCGTCGAATCGGTCAAGGCTGCGAGCGATGTCTATGCGCCGGTCGCCGGCACGGTGACCGAGACCAACGCCAAGCTCGGCGAGAACCCGGAGCTGGTCAACGATGCGCCGTACGAAGGCGGCTGGCTGTGGAAGCTGCAGCCGGACAAGCTCGCCGACGTCGATGGCCTGCTCGATGCTGACGGCTACATCGCCTCGATCGCCTGATTCGCTTCAACCAGACACTGGAAACTGCTTCATGCCTTTCATCCCCCATACCGAAACCGATGTCGCCGAAATGCTCGCGGCGATCGGCGCGCCGAGCATCGATTCGCTGTTCGGCGAGATTCCCGCCGAGCTGCGCTGCAAGGGTCTGTCTCAGGTGCCGGAGCGGGTTTCCGAGATGGAGATCGCGCGGCTGATGCATGGCCGCGCGGCGCAGGACGGCACGCTGCTGAACTTCTGCGGCGCCGGTGCCTACGAGCACCACGTTCCGGCGGCGGTCTGGGAAATCGCGACACGCGGCGAGTTCTATTCGGCGTACACGCCTTACCAGGCCGAAGCGAGCCAGGGCACCTTGCAGCTGCTCTACGAATACCAGTCGATGATGTGCGCGCTGACCGGCATGGAAGTGTCGAATGCTTCGCTATACGACGGCGCTTCCGCACTCGCCGAAGCGCTGCTGATGGCGGTGCGCGCCAACAGTGCGAACAACGGCGGCAAGGTACTGATGCCGCAGGCTGTGCATCCGTATTACCGCGAAGTGGTTGCCTCGATCACTGACGCGCAGGGCATCCAGCCGCAGCCGATCGGTTATGACCCGGTGAGCGGTGCGACCTCGCTCGAACAACTGCGTGCCCATGAAGGGCAGGGCATCACCGCGGTGGTGATCCAGCAGCCGAATTTCTTCGGCGTGCTGGAGGATGTCGATGCGATCACCGACTGGGCGCAGGCCAATGGTGCGCTGGTGGTGGCCGTGGTCAATCCGGTGTCGCTGGGCCTGCTGCAGCCGCCGGGCTTGTGGGGCGCGAAGGGCGTGGACATCGTCTGCGGCGAAGGTCAGCCGCTCGGTGCGCCGCTGTCGTCCGGCGGCCCGTACTTCGGCTTTCTGACCGCGCGTCAGGTCTTCGTTCGCCAGATGCCCGGCCGCATCGTCGGCCGCACCGTCGATCTCGACGGCAAGCCCGGCTATACGCTGACCCTGCAGGCGCGCGAGCAGCACATCCGCCGTTCGAAGGCGACCTCGAACATCTGCACCAACCAGGGCTTGCTGGTCACCGCCGCGACCATCCACATGAGCCTGCTCGGGCCGGAAGGTCTGGAAAGCACCGCCGTGCATTCGATGGCCAACACGCAGGCGTTGGTCGAGGCGCTGACCGCGATTCCCGGCGTCAGCGCGGCCTTCGATGGTGAGCGCTTCCATGAAGCTGTCATCCGTCTGCCACAAGCTGCTAGCCAGGTATTGGCCGGGCTCGCCGAACGCGGCATCTTCGGCGGCTTCGATCTGTCGCAGCATTACCCGGCGCTGGGTTCGGCGCTGCTGGTCTGCGCGACCGAAACCCGGACTGCCGAAGACATCGCGCGCTATGCGGCAGCACTGCGCGAAATCCTGTCGGCACACTGATTCGAATCATCGTCGTACCCAAAAGGCAGAACCACAACGAGGAGTAGACACATGGCTGCAATCACCCTGCAGGGCAATCCGTTCTCGACCAATGGCGAACTGCCGAAGCCGGGCAGCGATGCGCCCGGTTTCCGTCTGGTCGGCGGCGATCTGAAGGACGTCACGCTGCATGACTTCGCTGGCAAGAAGAAGGTGCTGAACATCTTCCCGTCCGTAGACACGCCGACCTGCGCGATGTCGGTGCGCAAGTTCAACGAGAAGGCCGCTGGCTTGAGCGACACCGTGGTTCTGTGCATCTCGGCCGATCTGCCATTCGCGCAGAAGCGCTTCTGCGGCGCCGAAGGCATCAGCAATGTCGTCAACCTGTCGCTGATGCGCGGCCGCGGCTTCGCCACTGAGTACGGTCTGAACATCGAGAACGGCCCGCTGGCCGGCCTCACCGCACGCGCCGTGGTGGTGCTCGATGCCAACAACAAGGTGCTGCACAGCGAACTGGTCAGCGAGATCGCCCACGAGCCGAACTACGACGCCGCCCTGAAGGCTCTGGCCTGAAGCGCAGCCGCATGACGTTCCGGCATTGCTGGCTGACGCTGCTGCTGGCCTTGGTATTGGCCGGCTGCAGCGGAGGCGGCACGGCGCTGCCGGCGCCGGAGTTCGTCGGTGACTGGAGTGCGCCGGGCGTCAATCTGAGCCTGAGTGCCGATGGCCAGATCGCCTGGCGCAAGGTCGATGAGGACGGCTCGTCGCATAGCGTCATCGCGCCGCTGAGTTCGTTCTCGACGAAGAAATTCTCGGCCGGCTTCTGGCTGTTCTCGTCGAGCTTCCACGTCGACAAGCCGCCGGTTCGCGATGGTGCGGCCTGGCGGATGACCGTCGATGGCGTCGAGCTGATCCGCCTCGACGATGACGGCGCCGTGCCGAAGGACGAAGTTTGAAGCTGCATCGCTGCAACTGAATCACAACGCTGAACCGAACACGCCTCAGAGATCGATCATGGCTCACGCCTCAAACACTGCACCTGTAGCTACCGCGCTGCCGTCACCGCTGAATCCGGCCGAGCCGCTGATCTTCGAAGTGTCGCGCGCCGGCCGCAGTGCCAGTGCTCAAAGACCGATCGGCTTGCCGGAGATTCGGCTGTCGGCGAAGTTCAGACGGCAGGTCGCACCGGGATTGCCACAGGTGTCCGAGCTGCAGGCAGTGCGTCATTTCACGCGCTTGTCGAAGCTGAACTTCAGCATCGACACGCACTTCTATCCGCTCGGCAGCTGCACGATGAAATACAACCCGCGCGCCTGCAACACGCTGGCAATGCTGCCGCAGTTCCTCGGCCGCCATCCGCTGGCGCCGGAGACCAACTCGCAGGGTTTCCTGGCCTGCATGTACGAGCTGCAGGAAATGCTCAAGGACGTCACTGGCATGGCCGGTGTCAGCCTGACGCCGATGGCCGGCGCGCAGGGCGAGTTCGCCGGCGTCGCGATGATCCGCGCCTACCACCGTGCCCGGAACGATCTGGCGCGCACCGAAATCCTGGTGCCGGATGCCGCTCACGGCACCAATCCGGCGACCGCGACGATGCTCGGCATGACCGTGCGCGAGATTCCGACCGATGCCGAGGGTGATGTCGATCTGGAGAAGCTCGCCGCCGTCGTCGGCCCGCAGACCGCTGGCATCATGCTGACCAATCCAAGCACGCTCGGCGTCTTCGAACGCAACATCGCCAAGATCGCCAAGCTGGTCCATGAAGCGGGCGGCCTGCTGTACTACGACGGCGCCAACCTCAATGCGATCCTCGGCGAAGTTCGCCCGGGCGACATGGGCTTCGACGTCATCCACATGAACCTGCACAAGACCTTCAGCACGCCACACGGCGGCGGCGGGCCGGGCGCCGGTGCGGTTGGCGTGTCGCAGCGGCTGCTGCCGTTCATGCCGATTCCGGTTGTCGGCAAGGCCGGCGAGAGCAACTACCGCTGGCTCGATGAGAAAGACCTGCCGCAAACCATCGGCCGCCTCAGCGCCTTCATGGGCAATGCCGGTGTGCTGTTGCGCGCCTACGTCTACGCGCGCCTGCTCGGCCGCGAGGGCATGCACCGGGTCGCCGAGTTCGCGACTCTGAACGCCAACTACCTGCAGGCCCGGCTGCGCGATCTCGGTTTCGATCTGGCCTACCCGAAGCGCAAGGCGACGCACGAATTCATCGTCACCTTGAAGCGCCAGAAGCAGGAGATCGATCTCACCGCGACCGACATCGCCAAGCGCCTGCTCGACTACGGCTACCACGCGCCGACCGTCTACTTTCCGCTGCTGGTGCCGGAATGCCTGCTGATCGAGCCGACCGAGACCGAGGACAAGGAAACGCTGGATGCCTTCGTCGCCGCGCTGTGCGCGATCTGGGAAGAAGCCAAGCGCGACATCGCCTTCGTCAAGGGCGCGCCGTACCAGATGCCGGTGCGCCGCCTCGATGACGTGCGCGCTGCGCGCCAGCTGGACATCCGCTACGTGGCGGCTACAGGCGTGAGCGCCCGCTGATGGCCGACGGAATCACCGGCTGGCGCCGGATCGTCCGGGCGACCAAGGTCAGCTATGTCGGCATGGGCTGGGCAGTGCGCGAGGAAGAAGCCTTCCGCATCGAGCTGACCCTGTTCCTGCTGATGCTGCCGTTCGCGATCTGGCTCGGCGACAATGCGATCGAGCGGGTCATCCTGTTCTGGAGCCTGCTGCTGGTGCTGATCGTCGAACTGCTGAACACCGCAGTCGAAGTGGTCGTCGATCGCATCGGCCTTGAACGTCATGTATTGTCCGGGCGCGCCAAGGATCTAGGGTCCGCGGCGGTCCATCTCTCCCTGCTGCAGGTTCCGATCGTCTGGGGCCTGGTGCTGTTCGGCTAATCGAAAACCTCACGAAAACATCATGTCTGCACTGATTTTCGGCTCGCTCGCCTTCGATACGATCATGGGCGGCTGAGCGCGCTTTGACGATGCCTGGAATGGCATCGTCTGCGCTCGGACGCGCCCTCGCCTCGGGCGAGGGCAGGAAACACACCATCCCCGCCTCACCAACCGCACCTAGCCAATATGTCAGCCCTCATCTGTGGTTCGCTCGCCTTCGACACGATCATGGTGTTCAGCGGCCGCTTCAAGAACGAGATCCTGCCGGACAAGGTCCACATCCTGAACGTCTCGTTCCTGGTGCCGGAGCTGCGCCGCGAGTTCGGCGGCACCGCCGGCAACATCGCCTACAACCTGAAGATGCTCGGTGGTGAACCGCTGCCGATGGCCACCGTCGGCAAGGACTTCGCGAGCTACAACGAGTGGCTGGACAAGCTCGGCATCAGCCGCGAGTACATCAAGACCGTTCCCGAGGCCTATACCGCCCAGGCCTACATCACCACCGATCTCGACGACAACCAGATCACCGCCTTCCATCCGGGTGCGATGAGCTTCGCCCATACCCAGGACGTGCATGCCGCGATCAAAGCTGGCGCCACCATCGGCACCGTGTCGCCGGATGGCCGTGACGCGATGATCCTGCACGCCACCCAGTTCGCCGACGCCGGCCTGCCGTTCATCTTCGATCCGGGGCAGGGCCTTCCACTGTTCGGCGGCGATGACCTCAAGGACTTCATCGAGAAAGCGACCTACGTCGCCGTCAACGACTACGAGTCGGAAATGATCATGGCCCGCACCGGCTGGTCGCTGAAGGAAATCGCCGACCGGGTCGAGGCACTGATCGTCACCCGCGGCGGCAAGGGTTCGAGCATCTACACCAAGAGCAAGACCCACGAGATTCCGACCGCCTCGGCGCACTCGCTGGCTGATCCCACCGGCTGCGGCGACGCCTACCGCGGTGGCCTGCTCTACGGCCTGCTCAACGGCCTGGACTGGGATACCACCGGCAGAGTCGCCTCGCTACTCGGCGCGATCAAGATCGAACGTCCGGGCCCGCAGAACCACAGCGCCACCCCGGAACAGTTCCGCGCCCGCTTCAAGAAGGAATTCCGCTACGACCTCGCCTGATCGGGCTGAACAAAAAGCTCCCATCGAAGCAAAGACTTCCCTATAATCGCGGCCCGCGCCGAGATAGCTCAGTCGGTAGAGCAACTGATTCGTAATCAGTAGGTCGGAGGTTCGATTCCTCTTCTCGGCACCATTCAAATCGGTAACAAAAGGCCTGCCTCGTGCAGGCCTTTTTGTTGCGTCGCTGGAACCTACCGACAAGCTCCAGACGCAGCTCGAGGCGACTTCTTTTCTGGAAGTCGTACTTCAATGATCTGCTCGTCCGCCAGTTGATTTATTGTATATACGAATATAAAGTCGCTACTGATGAAAATCAGTTTCGACCCGGACAAGAATGCTCGCAATGTCGAAGCGAAGCTCGCGGCATTTCATTCGACCGCGCGCTGGCCTTTGAGTGGGCCAGCGCGTTCCTCGTCGAGGATCTCCGCCGAGACTACGGCGAGCAGCGCTTTCAGGCGATCGGCTATATCGATGAACGGCTGCACGTCCTCATTTTCACGCCGCGCGGCAAGACGTTGCACATCATCAGCCTGCGCAAGGCGAACTCACGCGAGGTAAAGCGATATGAAGCAGAAATTGAACGCTGAGCGCGTAGACCGCGACAACCCGGAATGGACGCCGAAGACTTTCGAGCGAGCTGTTCCCGCGTCGGAAATCCTGCCCAAACTGTTTGGCGAGGAGGAAGGCCGGGCGATGCTCAAGCGTCGAGGGCGTCCGAAATCGAACGAGGCGCGCACGCTCATCTCGTTGCGCTTGCCGCCGGATACGCTCGCCCGCTGGAAGGCGACGGGTCCCGGCTGGCAGACGCGCATGGCCGAGACTTTGGCAAAAGCGGTTTAGCGGTTTTCGACCGGTGCGGTCAAAAGGGGGATGACCTGCGCGCTGGCCCGTACGGCGGCAGCACTAAGGATGTACGAGGTGATCCGCTGTATCGGGTCACGAAGCGCTCGACGTTCTTGCCGATGTAGCCGGCAGTTACGTTGTCAACGGCAACATGAACCTGACCCGGGGAAGTTGCTGATAAGCAACTCAGAACTGACCCGCCTCGATGGAATCCACCGGTAGGCGGGGTTTGATGATTCCTGCTTTGCGTTTGTCTTTGAGTCGGTAGCTTTCTCCTCGGATCTGGATGACGTGGGCGTGGTGCAGCAGGCGATCGAGCAGTGCGGCGGTGAGCGTGGTGTCGCCGGCGAAGGCTTGGTCCCACTGCCCGAACGGCAAGTTGCTGGTCAGCAACATCGCACCATTCTCGTAACGTTTGGCGATGACCTGGAAGAGCAGGTTGGCTTGGTCACGGCTCATCGGCAGGTAGCTGATCTCGTCGATGATCAGCAGACGCGGCCCCATGACATTGCGTTTGATGAAGTCGGTGAGCCACTCCTATCGCTGGGGGGCGACGAGGGCGACGACCAGATCGGCAGCCGAGACGAAGCGGGTCTTCATGCTGGCCTGCACGGCGAGATAGCCGAGGCTGATTCGCCAGATGGGTCTTGCCGATGCCGGAAGGACCGAGCAGCACGACGTTCTCGGCGCGCTCGACAAAGGACAGGCCGGACAGCTCCTGAATCGTCTTCTTGGTCACGCTATGGGCAAAGGTGTAATCGAGCTTCCACGGTCTTGATGATCGGGAAGCCGGCCAGCTTGGTCAGGACGCTGTGGGATCGAGCCTGCCGTGCCGACAGCTCGGACCTGCGCAGGCTTTCCAGGAAATCCGGGAACGTCAGCACTGAGAACGAGTTCTCCGTAGCCTGGCATTGCATTCGGCATGTTCAGTAACGATGGGCGAGTATTCACCGATGACCATCAGCTTACGGAGATTGTCTTGAACGACTTGGATCGCGCCGACTGGTTCACGATTGGCTTGAAATTCGGCTTCGGCTTCTGCCTTGTCGTGACTGCATTTTCTGTTGCCGGATCGCTGCTCGCACTTTCGCTATTCAACCACCAGATGGCGGCTGTAATTGGACAGTTCGAGCGCACCGTGAAGCCTATCGCCGGCCCCATCCCAGCCCCTTCGCGACAAGTAAGAATCCCGCAATCGAGATTGGTAGTGGTCGACCCGCAAAGCAAGGAAATCTGCCTAGAGCGGAGCGGTGGTGTTGTAAATCCGGAGTTCGTCAAATGCACACGCGGCTACTCATACACGATCACAGAATAGTTCTCTTGCTTCATCTCCAAGCGTAGCGATTTCGTAACCACCTTCAGTCCAGCGACACGTTTCAAGATTCGTTCAGCAAGCTGGCGAGCGTTGCAGGCACGATGTTTATGAGACTTGTCCACGTACTGATCGCGCTTCGTAATCAGTAGGTCGCAGGTTCGCTTCCTGTTCTCGGCACCATTTTTCAATAGTCAACTCTTTGATTCACAAGGGGTTTTCTAGAAAGGCGTTCATCGCAAGCCTGCATCCGCGCATTTTTGTGCCAGAACTTGTGCCAAAAAGGCAAAGTTCGAAACGACACGGATAATCACATCGCCTTTCCATATGCTCCGGGTGCCGCGGGCAATCGGCTCGAACCGGCTCGCGGCGTCGATCGCGGCCCGGACCTTGGAGTAAAGGGCGGCGTAGAAATCGTAGGCGTTCGAAATCGGGATCACGAGACACCGGGCCGTGGCGCTGGTGCGCTGATGGTCGCTGTACCCTTGCCCTCATGCAAACCGTCGCTGGATGACGCTCAGCTTTTGCTGCTCGCGGCAACGAGTTGATCGCGTAGCACGCGCTTCTGCACCTTGCCGCTCGCTGTCATTGGTAAGGCCGCGAGAAATTCAACCTGCTTGGGAACCTTGTAACCGGCGATGAGGCCGCGGCAATGGCCGATGACCGTTTCGGCAGTCAGTCCCGCTATCGGATCGGCCACGATGGCGGCCACCACGCGTTCGCCCCATTTGGGATCGGGCAGGCCGACGGCCGCGCACATCTGCACGCCCGCGAGTTTCTGCAGCGCCTGTTCCACCTCGGTGGAATAGACGTTCTCGCCGCCACTGATGATCATGTCCTTGACGCGATCAACGATCGTCAGGAGCCCGCGAGAATCACGGAAGCCGCCGTCCCCCGATCGATACCAGCCGTCCTTGAACGCGGCAGCGGTGAGTTCGGGCTGACCGAAGTAGCCCGTGCTCAGGGACGGTGAGCGAATCCAGAATTCGCCGACGGTCCCGTCTGGCACCTCGCGCCCCTCGGCATCCATTACCTTGATCTCGATCAGCGGCAGCGGGCTTCCGCACGAAGCCAGTGCCGCCTCGTCGTCGAGCCGGTGATCGGCGGGTCGGAGAAACGTCACGCCGGAGGCTGTTTCGGTGGCGCCATAGAACTGGATGAACTCGCAGCCGATCGCTTGGATCGCACGGCTCAGTAGGTGCTTGCCGATTCCCGAACCGGCGTAGATAAGCGCGCGCACCGACGAATAGTCCGCGCTCGCGGCATCTGGATGATCCATCAGCATCTGAATGACGGTGGGCACCAGTGGCAGCACGGTGGGCCGATCCCGCGCGATCAGCTGAATCAGGTCGGCGGTATTGGGCATGGGATACACCGCCACCGTGACCC